>JALZDD010000014.1 GCA_030862715.1 Actinomycetota bacterium
TCGATGGCGGTGCCACCCAGGATGCAGAACCAGATCACGCTGACGGCGCTCGGGACGAGGAGCACGCCGGCGACGAACTGCCGGATGGTGCGCCCACGCGAGATCCGCGCGATGAACATGCCGACGAACGGCGTCCAGGAGATCCACCAGGCCCAGTAGAAGACGGTCCAGGAACCGAGCCAGGCGGAGGTCTCCTCGCCGCCGACACCGGTGCGGGCCGACATCTGGGCGAGGTCGCCGATGTAGGTGCCGAGCGAGGTCGGGATCAGGTCGAGGATGAAGACCGTCGGGCCGACCACGAACAGGAACAGCGCCAGGAGCAGGGCCAGCACCATGTTGATGTTGGAGAGCCACTGGATGCCCTTGGCTACGCCCGAGACCGCGGAGATCACGAAGCAGACCGTCAGGATCGCGATGATCCCGATGAGGACGTTGTTGCCGACCTCGCCGAGCCCGGCCACGATCTGCAGGCCACTCTCGATCTGGATCGCGCCCGTGCCGAGCGAGGTGGCGGAGCCGAACAACGTCGCGAAGATCGCGAAGATGTCGATCGCCCTGCCTGCCGGGCCTTCGACGGTCTTCTTGCCGAGCAGCGGCGTGAATGCCGAGGAGATCAGACTGACGCGGCCCTTGCGGTAGGCGCCGTAGCCGATCGCCAGACCCACGACCGCGTAGATCGCCCACGGGTGCAGCGTCCAGTGGAACATCGTGGTCGCCATCGCGTGCTGGATGGCCTCGGGGTTGCCCGCCTCGCCGGTGCCCGGCGGCGGGGTGACGAAGTGCGAGATCGGCTCGCTGACGCCGTAGAACATCAGACCGATGCCCATACCGGCGCTGAACATCATCGCGACCCACGAAGCCGTCTTGAACTCCGGCTTCTCGTCGTCACGGCCCAAGGGGATGTTGCCGTACTTACTGACGGCGAGCCAGATGATGTAGATGACGAAGCCGCTGGCGGTGAGGACGAAGAACCAGCCGGCCTTGTCCAGCACCCAGGCGAGGGCGTCGCCCGCGACCTTGCTCATGCCGTCGGTGTTGATGAAGCCCCAGGCCATGAACGCGATGGCGATGGCCGCCGCGACGCCGAAGACGACCCAGTCGATTCCCTTGCGTTGGTCCTGTTCGCTCGAGATCGGCAGGTCCAGCGCGGGGTGGGGAACGACTTCGCCCGTGGGAGACTTGATGAGGCCAGAGGGGTTGTGCCCAGAGGGATTCTGGTTGTCGGATTTTGGACTGTCTGTCTTCTTCTCAGAAGTCACACTGTTGTCCTTCCGGTTGGGTTCGGGACCACAGCACCCTAACGCGCACTGTCTTTGCCTTCTGTTCACCGGGGTGGCGCGCCAGCCGATTGAAAACGAGTTCTGGATCGACTGTGTCTGGCCGGTTCGTGTGTTGTTCTGTCGCTGTGGCCGGTCGTGCTGCACTGGTGGCTGAGCCTCACACCGTGGAAATATTGCGGCTCTACCGTTGATCTCATGCGATACCGGCAGAGTCTCCACGGGCACGGCTTCGAGTTCGACGGTCTGGTGGAGGTGCTGGCGCGGGCGACGCCGCTGCGCTCCGGCGACGTCTTGGCCGGATGTGCCGCGCGGTCCGACACCGAGCGGGTCGCGGCTCGGATGGTGCTCGCCGATCTGCCGCTGAACGTCTTCCTCGAGGAGCAGGTGGTTCCGGCCGAGTCCGACGACGTCACCCGGCTGATCCTGGAGACGCACGACGAGGACGCGTTCGCGCAGGTCAGCGGCTTGACCGTGGGGGCGTTCCGGGAGTGGCTGCTCGACGCCGCCGCGCGTCGCGACACCGCCGCGCTGACCGCCGTCGCGCCGGGACTGACCCCCGAGATGGTGGCGGCCGTCTCCAAGATCATGCGCAACCAGGACCTGATCGCGGTGGCCGCGGCCACCGAGGTGGTGACCGGCTTCCGCACGACGATGGGCCTGCGGGGTCGGCTGGCGACCCGGCTGCAGCCCAACCACCCCACCGACGACCCGAGTGCCATCGCGACATCGATCCTGGACGGCCTGCTGCTGGGGTCCGGGGACGCGCTGATCGGCATCAACCCGGCCTCCGACAACCCGCGTACGGTCGCCGACCTGCTCCGGCTCGTCGACGACGTACGTCTTCGCTACGAGATCCCGACGCAGAGCTGCGTCCTCACCCACGTCACCACCACGATCGATCTGATCGAGGCAGGGCTGCCGGTCGATCTGCCGTTCCAGTCGATCGGCGGCACCCAGGGTGCCAACGAGGGCTTCGGCGTGACCCTGGCGATGCTGGCAGAGGCCGACGAGGCGGCCCGGTCGCTGGCGCGCGGCACGGTGGGGAACGAGGTGATGTACTTCGAGACCGGCCAGGGCTCGGCGCTCTCCACCGGCGCCCACCTCGGCAGCGGCGGCAGGCCGGTCGACCAGCAGACCCTGGAAGCCAGGGCGTACGGGGTGGCGCGGGCGTTCAAGCCGTTCCTGGTCAACACGGTGGTCGGCTTCATCGGCCCCGAGTACCTCTACGACGGCAAGCAGATCATCCGCGCCGGGCTCGAGGACCACTTCTGCGGCAAGCTGCTGGGCGTGCCGATGGGCGTCGACGTCTGCTACACCAACCATGCCGAGGCCGATTCCGACGACATGGACAACCTGCTCACCCTGCTCGGCGTCGCCGGGTGCACGTACGTCATGGCCGTCCCGGGCGCCGACGACGTCATGCTCGGCTACCAGTCGACCTCCTTCCACGACGCCCTCTACGCCCGCCAGGTCCTTGGCAAGCGCCCCGCGCCGGAGCTCGAGGAGTGGCTGGCCGTGGCCGGCCTGCTCGACCCGGACGGTTCCGTACGCGACATCGACCCGGCCGCCACCTTTCTGAAGGAGCTGGCCCGATGAGCGAGTTCTGGGAGCCGCTGCGCCGCGCCACGCCGGCGCGGATCGGTCTCGGCCGTGCCGGCAACTCGGTCCCGACCGCCGAGGTCCTCTCCTTCGGCGCCGCCCATGCGGCCGCTCGCGACGCGGTCCATCTTCCGCTCGACGTCGACGCGCTCGTCGAGGCGCTCGACAGCCTGGGACTGGGTACGCCAGCGGTGGTTGTCTCCGCGGCACCCGACCGGGCCACCTACCTGACCCGGCCGGACCTCGGCCGGGTGCCCGGCGCCGACCTGGCGCTCGGGCCGGGCGAGGCCGAGCTCGCGGTCGTCGTCGCCGACGGCCTCTCCGCAGAGGCGGTGGCGAAGCACGCGGTGCCGCTCCTGGAGCACCTCGTCCCGCTCCTCGACGGCGCCACGACCCTCGCCGTGCCGGTGGTCGCGACCCAGGCCCGGGTGGCGCTGGGCGACCACATCGGCCAAGCGCTGGGCGCGCGGCTGGTCCTGGTGCTGATCGGGGAGCGGCCGGGGCTCTCCTCCAGCGACTCGCTGGGCGCCTACCTCACCTGGGACCCGCGGCCGGGCGTCCTCGACTCGGCCCGCAACTGCGTCTCCAACATCCGTCCTCCCCACGGCCTGGACCATGCGACCGCCGCGCGCACCATCGCGAGCCTGGTCGCCGGTGCGCGGGCGCTCGGCGCGACCGGGGTGGCGCTCAAGGACGGATCTTTCACAGCGCCGTTACCTGGCGCGACCACGACCGCCACGGACCGTTTCTAGCCTCAGGCACATCCACCCCCACGAAATCCGGAGGCGTGCCATGTCCGAGGCACCTGAAACCGTCGAGCCGATCCAGCTCGACGACGAAGCACATCTCGCCCGTCTCGGCTACAAGCAGGAGCTGTCCCGCACCTGGTCGGGGTTCTCGAACTTCGCCATCTCGTTCTCGATCATCTCGATCCTGGCCGGTTGCTTCACCACGTTCGGCCAGGCCTGGAACAACGGCGGACCGGTGGCCATCTCGTGGGGCTGGCCGATCATCGCAGGCCTCATCCTGATCATCGGCTTCACCATGTCCGAGCTGGTCTCGGCGTACCCGACCTCGGGCGGCATCTACTGGTGGGCGGCCAAGCTCGGCGGCCCGGCGGCCGGCTTCTTCACCGGGTGGCTCAACCTGATCGGACTGCTCGCGGTGACCGCGAGCGTCGCGTACGGTGCCGCCACCTTCTTCGACCTCACCCTCTCGACCCTGAGCGAGGGCTGGGCCGCTGGCTACTCCCTGGGCCGTGTCTACCTGATCTTCCTGGTCATCCTGGTGCTGGCCGCGCTCGCCAACATCTACTCCAGCCACCTGCTGGCCGTCATCAACAACATCTCGGTGTGGTGGCATGTCGCCGGCGCCGCGATCGTGGTCCTGGTGCTGGTCATCGTCCCGGACGACCACCAGAGCATCAGTTACGTCTTCACCGAGCGGATCAACAACTCCGGCTACGCCGACGCGAAGTACTGGTTCCTGGTGCTCCCGCTCGGCTTCCTGCTGACGCAGTACACGATCACCGGCTTCGACGCCTCCGCGCACCTCTCCGAGGAGACCCAGGGCGCCGCAGACGGCGCCGCGAAGGGCATCTGGCGCTCGATCTTCTACTCCGCCGTCGGCGGCTACGTCCTGCTGCTGGCCTTCCTCTTCGCGGTCCAGGACCCCGAGGGCGTGAGCGCGGGCGGCGGCGCGGTCGATGTGATCTTCGGCCAGGCGCTGCCCGACTCCTGGCACTTCGTGGTCCTGTTGATCTCCACCGCCGGCCAGCGCTTCTGCGCCACAGCCTGTCTCACCAGCGCCTCCCGGATGACGTACGCCTTCGCCCGCGACGGCGCGGTGCCCGGCTCGTCGCTCTGGGCGAAGGTCAGCCCGACCAGGAAGGTCCCGGTGAACGCGGTGCTCCTGGTGGCGGTCGTCGGCGCGGTCATCACGCTCCCCGCGCTGTGGGGCGTCGGCGGCATCCCGCTGGCCTTCTACGCGATCACCTCGGTCGCGGTGATCGGCCTCTACCTCGCCTTCGCGATCCCGATCTTCCTGCGCTGGCGGGCCGGCGACTCCTTCGAGACCGGGCAGTGGACGCTCGGTCGGCACTACAAGTGGCTCAACCTGGTCGCCGTCGCCGAGATCGCGATCATCTCGGTCTACTTCGTCCTGCCGTTCGTCCCATCCGGCTGGATCACCAGCGACGACTTCTCCTGGGCGTCGGTCAACTACGCGCCGATCCTCACGGTCGGCTCGCTGGTCGTCCTCGCGCTGTGGTGGAGGCTCTCCGCGCGCAGGTGGTTCAAGGGCCCGAAGACGACCCTCGACTGATCGGGATCAGACGCCGTACGCCGCCAGCCACCGCTCGATCTCGGCGTAGGCCTGCTTGCGGACCTCGGGGCGCGACAGGATCACGTCGTGCTTCGCCCCGGGGACCGCGATGTAGGTGACGTGGCTGCCGATGGCGGTCGACCAGCGGCGGATCTGGCGCACGTCGAGGACGATGTCGGTCGAGTGGACGAGCTCGCCCATCGCCTTCGGCTTGCTGGAGCGGTCCGAGGAGAGCACCAGCACCGGAGCCGTCACGTTCAGGCCTCGGTGGAGCTTGGAGTGGCCGTCGCGGATCGCCTTGAGCCAGCCGAGCCGGATCGGGTTGGAGCCGACCGGCTTGAGGCCGAGGTCGAACTCCCACTCGCCGTCGTGGTCGACGTGGAGCGACATGGTGTAGAAGCCGTTCACGTCGCGGCCGACCTCGCGCAGCGGCGCCCGGTGTCCGATCCGGCGCACCACCGGGCTGGCGACCTCGCGCAGCAGGAACGAGCCCTGCAGGTCGAGCCACGGGGAGTTGAGCACCATCCCGGCCAGGGCGTCGGGCTGGCGGTCGTCGGCCCACAGCGAGACCGTCAGTCCTCCGGTGGAGTGGGCGCTGAGCATGATGTGCGAGTGGCCGTCGCGCTCGGTGATCCGCTCCCAGGCGGCGTCGATCTCGTCGAAGTACTCGACCAGGTCACCGACGTACGTCCCCGACTGGTGCTCACGCAGCGAGCGACCGTACTTGCGCAGGTCGAGGCCGTAGAAGTCGTAGCCGCGGGCGGTCCACCACTCGGCGTACTCCTTCTGGAAGAAGTAGTCGGAGAAGCCGTGGACGTAGAGGACGGC
>JALZDD010000018.1 GCA_030862715.1 Actinomycetota bacterium
CGCCGAGGTTGAAGCCCTGCTGCGGGGTGATCAGGTCGCTGCCGTCGGCCCACTCGGTGGCCTGCCAGCCGTCGGCACCCTCGGCGACGCGGATGATCGTCGGGTCGTTGGAGTTGGTGAAGTACGCAGCCCCGTCCGGCCCGATCGCGACATCGTTGAGGAACGCGTTGTTGTCGGGGACGCGGAGAGCGGCGAGCAGCTCGCCCTCGGGGCTGTAGACCCACAGGTCGGGCCGGTCGTTGCCGGTGCCGTTCGGGCCGCCGGCGATGTAGACGCGGCCCTCGTCGTCGACGGTGATGCCGCGAGCGGTGTAGCGGCCATCGGTGCCGTCGCCGGCCAGCCACTCCTCGGCCTGGGCGCGGTCGGCGGAGCCGCGCTGGATCTCGCCGCCGGTGACCTCGCTGACGTAGAACCTCCCGGACTCCTGGTCCACGCCGATACCCTCGAACTTCGAGCCCCCCTGGGCGGACGGGTCGCCCTCGAGCAGGTAGTTCGCCGGGCGGCCGGTGCCTTCGGCGGCGTTGGCCGCGGTGCCCATGCCGAGGGCGGTGAAGGACAGGGTGGCCGAGGCGGCGATGCCGGCCAGGCCGGCGATGGCGGCGATTCGGGACGTACGCATGGTGGTGCTCCTCCGGTGTTCGGTGCTGTTGGTCGAGCTGATGCATCAACCATCGCCGTCGCAGAGGGGTCCGGACATCGGGTGACCGGCGACGTCTGGATAGCCGTTCGGCGACACCCCGGATAGCCGATCGGATGATGCCAGGGCCCCGAGACCGGCCTAGCCTGGGACGACCATGTCGACCGAAACCGCGCCACCTCCAGGGCCAGTTCCCGGACCCAGCGCCGGTGGGATCCTGGCCGGCCAGACGCTGCTCGACCGCTGGCTCCACATCTCGCTGGTGGTGCTCGTCATCGCCTCGGTCGCGCGCTATCTGCAGGGCCACGGCCTCGGCGACCAGGCCGAAGTGGTCCTGCCCGGCGCCGCCGTCCTCCTGATCGCGTACGCCGCGGGCCGCCGCCTCGCCGGCACGGCCGCGGTCGTCTGGCTGGCCGCGGTGATCGCCTGCTGGACGGTGCTGGCGCTGATCGCACCCTCGTTCTCGTGGGCTGCCGTGCCGCTGGTCTTCCTGGCGCTGCGGGTGCTGCCGTTCCGCTGGGCCGTGGCCGCCACGGTCTTCCTCGTCGCGGTCGTCGCGGTCGCCTGGAGCCGGATGACCGGCCTGGCCGACCCGACCGTGCTGCTCGGCTCGGTCTGCGTCGCGGTGCTCGCGGTGACCGCCTACCGCGCTCTCGAGCGCGACGCGGTCACCCGGCGTGCGCTCCTGGCAGACCTGGAGGCGGCCCAGGACGAGGTCGCCGACGCCGAGCGCCGAGCCGGTGTCGTGGCTGAGCGCGCGCGGCTGCGCCGGGAGATCCACGACAGCGTCGCCCAGGGCCTGACCAGCATCAACCTGTTGCTCCAGGCGGCCGACCAGGAGTGGGAGTCACGCCCGGCCGACGCCCGGGACCATGTCGACCAGGCGGCCACCATGGCCCGCTCCTCGCTCGACGAGGCGCGACGGGTCGTACGCGACCTCGCGCCCACCGAGCTGACCGGCGGGTCGGCGCTGGCCACCGCAGTACGCCAGGTCGCCGACGACGTCGCCGCCACCACCGGGCTCAGCGTCCCGGTCCACGTCCACGGTGAGCCGCACGAGGTCGGCGGGCGGGTGGCGACGGCCGTCGTACGCACCCTGCGGGGTGCGCTCGCCAACGTCGCCGAGCACGCCGGCGCGACCACGGCGGTCGTCTCGCTCACCTTCCACGAGGGCGGGGTCGCCCTGGACGTACGCGACGACGGAGCCGGGTTCGACCCAAACCAGCTCAGGGAGTCCGACGGGCTGCGCGGACACGGCCTGGCGGGAATGCGGGCTCGTGCCCGCCTGCTGGGTGGAGACTTGGTCATCGAGAGCGCCCCGGGCGAGGGCACGGTGGTCGCCGCCTCGTTCGCGGCCGGACAGACAGCTTCTCAGGGGGAGGAACGTCGTGGCTGAGCAACGCATCCGGGTGGTGCTGGTAGATGACCATCCGGTGGTCCGGGCAGGCGTACGCGCCCTGGTCGAAGCCCAGGACGACCTGGACGTGGTCGGCGAGGCGGCCGACTCGGCCCAGGCCGTCGCGGTCGTCGGCGAGACCCGGCCGGACGTGGTGCTGATGGACCTCAGCCTCGGCGACGGACCGGGCGGCGCGGAGACCACCCGGCTGGTCCGCGAGCTGCCGTCGCCGCCGCACGTGCTGGTGCTGACGACCTATGACACCGAAGCCGACGTCCTCGAGGCCGTGGACGCCGGCGCGGCGGGCTACCTGTTGAAGGACGCGCCGCCCGACGAGCTGTTCCGCGCCATCCGCGGCACCGCACGAGGAGAGACCGTGCTGGCGCCGTCGGTCGCGACCCGCCTGCTGCAGCGGGCCGCCTCGCCGGCGCCGAAGGTGAGCCCGCGCGAGGTCGAGATCCTGCGGCTGCTCGCCCGGGGCCTGGGCAACAAGGAGATGGCCCGCGAGCTCCTGGTCAGCGAGGCGACGGTCAAGTCACACCTCTCCCACATCTACACCAAGCTCGGCGTCGACACCCGAGCCGGCGCCGTCGCCACGGCCATCGAGCGCCGCATCCTGCGGCCCTGACGCCGGGCGACGGCACCCACGTCTCAGCAGGTCGCCAGCAGCATCGGCTCGAGGAGCAGACCGAGGTCGTAGATCGGGTCGGTGCTGTCCCAGTTGCGACCGGTCCAGCCGAGCGAGATCTGGCGGGTGCCGTCCGGTGAGCCCCAGCTGATCGACTGCGCACCCATGTGGGCGCCGTCGTGGCCGTAGAGATACTCGCCGGGATGGCACGGGTCGGCGACCCGGTAGATCCCGAACCCGTACTCCGGGTCGGCGCTGCCCGCGATCGGCGGCAGCATCTTCTCGACCGAGGCCGGGCTGACCAGCTGCCCGGTGAGGAGCGACTCGTTGAGGTCGGCGAGGTCCTCGGTGGTGCTCGTCGCGGCCCCGGCGGCGTGGAAGATGCTCGGGTGCAGGTCGGTCATCGGCCGCCAGACGCCCTCGTAGTGGCCGGCGTCCTCGAGGAACGGGCCGCGGTTGCGGGCATCGGTCGGGTAGGCGCTCTGACGCATGCCTGCGGGATCGAGCACGCGGTCGCGTACCAGATCCTCGATCCGCTCCCCGGTCTCCTTCTCCAGCATGACCCCGAGCGCGACGTAGCCATAGTTGGAGTAGGAGAAGTCGGTGCCGGGCTCGAAGAGCCAGTCGGCACCGCGCATGAAGGCAAGGTGCTCGGCCTCGGAGTAGTACTGCCCGAGCGCGTCGATCAGCTGGTCCCACGAGGTCGGGTCCTCGACGCGGTCGAAGAGGATCTCCTCGGGCCCGCGCGGAGCGCCGGAGGTGTGGTTGAGCAGGTGCTCGATCGTGACGCCGTCGGGGAAGGTGCCCGGGAGCAGGTCGTTGGCGGGCGTGTCCAGGGTCCAGCCGCCGCGCTCGACCTCCTGCATCACCAGGGTCGCGATCAGCGTCTTGGTGTTGCTGGCGACGTGGAACCGGTCGCCGGGCCTGACCGGCTTCTTCTTCCCGACCTCGCGTACGCCACCCGCCCCCGACCACTCGAGGCCAGGAGTCTCGACCCGCGCGGTCACGCCGACGGCACCATCGGCGATGAACGCGTCGACGGCACGGTCGAGGTCGGCGGCGGTGGGAGTCGCCGACCGGGCCCGGAGACCCTGCTGCTCGCTGGCCGCCCGCTCGGCGATCGCGGTCGCCTCGCGGGTCAGTGCTGTCGGGTCCGGCGCGACCGCCGCGGGTCCGGGATCAGGCTCTGCGTACGCGGCCGTCACGGCCGTCAGAGGGAGGAGCACCGCGGCGATCGCTGCGGTGCCCGTGCGGACGATGGTCCGAGACATTGCTGCTCCTGTCGTCGTTGACGTTTCGCAGCAATCGTTCCGGGCCCGGGCGTGCGCCCACATCAGCCTCGAGTCGGAGATCGAGGCAGTCCTTGGTCAGTCTCGAAGCTGACGCCGCAGGGCGCGAGCGGCCTTGCCCTTGCGTGAGAAGAGGTCGCGGCGCTCGGCCGGTGTCATCGGAGCGAGCTTCTCGAGGACGGCGGAGGGGAAGCCGGCGACCTCGGGGGCCTCGCCGATCGGCACGGTGGTGTGGACGACCGGGGCGCCGGGGACGCCGCCGACGCCCTCGTCGTAGAGGTGGACCAGCGAGATCGCCTGGTGGCCGTCGACGGAGGCGGAGTAGCGGTCGAGGGTCGCCGGCGCCGCCGTGTAGCAGCTCGCGGAGGCGACCGAGACCGGGATCCCGGCGAAGGTGGTGCTGGTCGAGTAGTGCAGGTGACCTGCGAGAACGGCGCGTACGTCGGTTCCCGCCAGCACCGAAGCGAGCCGGTCCTGGCCGTCGAGCTCGATGATCACGCTGGCCTCGTTGAGCGGGAGCGGGACCGGCGGGTGATGCATCGTGAGCAGGGTGCCGTGCGGCGCCGGCTCGGCGAGCACCTCCGCCAGCCAGTCCAGCTGAGGCTCGGTGATGTCGCCGTGGTGCCAGCCCGGAACGGTGGTGTCCAGGGCGATGATCCGCAGCCCGTCGATGTCGTAGACCCGGTCCTGCGGCGCATCGGAGGCCTCTCCGAAGAGCACCTCGGAGTAGACCTCGCGCTCGTCGTGGTTGCCCATCACCCAGATGATCTCGGCGCCGAGGTCCGAGGCGACCGGCTCGACCTGCTTCTGGAGACGTACGTAGGCGTCGCGCTCACCCAGGTCGGCGAGGTCGCCGGTGAAGACGATCGCCTGCGGTGGGACCGTCATTCCCCGCAGCCGATCCAGCGCACGCTCGAACCCGGGCGTCGGGTCGACCTTGCCGAAGATCCGCCGGTCCCCGGCGTAGAGGTGGGGATCGGAGAGGTGGGCGATCGTATGACGTGGAGAGGGATACTGGCCGAACTGCACGATGCCCAGCGTAGGACCGACTTGGAGGTTGGCAAGGAACTCCCAAGCGGGACTTGGAAGTTCCCGTCAACTTCCAACTCAAACCACGTCTGAGTGGTAAGTTGACCGGTCATGGATCCGGAGAGGTACGACGCTCCGCAGTTCGGCAGGGCGACGCGCGAGCCGGGGAACAAGTGGGCCTACTGGTACTACCGACCCGCCCACATCCCGCGTGACCTGCCGTTACAGCCGCTCACCGTGAAGGCGCTCTCGGACGCCGACGCCGCACTCGGTCGCCTTCAGGGGGTGAGTGCGCTGATCCAGGATCCCGAGCTGCTGATCGGGCCCTACCTGACCCAGGAGGCGGTTGCCTCCTCACGGATCGAGGGCACGCAGACCTCCCTCGAGGAGGTCCTCCAGGACGAGGTCAGCGGCCAGGCGACCAGGAGCGAGGACGTCGCCGAGGTCAAGGCCTACCTCGCCGCGACCCGCCAGGGCTTCGAGCTCATCAGGAGCTGGCCGCTCAGCCAACGGCTCGTTCTCGAGCTCCACAAGACCCTCCTCACGGGCGTCCGGGGCCAGGAGCGCCACCCTGGTGAGTTCCGGCGGACCCCGGTCTGGGTCGGGTCGCCGACCGACAACCCCACCACCGCCGCGTACGTCCCACCCCTCCCGCCCGACCTGCCGGAGCTGATCGCCGACTGGGAGGCGTACGTCAACGTCCCCGACCTCAGCCCGACGCTGGTGCGGTGCGCGCTGATGCACTACCAGTTCGAGACGATCCACCCGTTCCTCGACGGCAACGGGCGCATCGGGCGGCTGCTGATCAACCTGATGCTGATGGAGGAGGGGCGGATGACCACGCCGCTGCTCTATCTGTCGGGCTACATCGAGGCCCACCGCCAGACCTACTACCAGCGGCTGCAGAGCGTTCGGGAGCGCGGTGAGATGCAGGAGTGGCTGCAGTTCTTCCTCACCGCGGTGCGACGCTCGGCCGAGGACGCGTCGACCAGATCCGAGCGCCTGGTCGCGCTCCGGGAGAGCTATCTCGACGAGGCGGCCACCTCACGCGCCAACCTGTCCGGCCTGGTCACGCTGCTGTTCGCCAACCCCTACCTGACCGTCAAGCGTGTCCAGGACGCGACCGGCCTGACCAACCAGGGTGCGCGCAACCTGATCCAGGACGCCGAGCGGCGCGGGTGGATCGAGGCCACTGGCCGGTCGGGCCGCGGCGGCCGGCACTACTGGATCGCCCGAGCGGTGATGGACGTGATCGAGGAGCCGCTGGCGTACGACTGAACCCGGTTGAAAACGTGCAGGTGGCCCCGGCTGTGCACGTGTGCACGCCCAGGGCCACCTGTGTGACGTAGCCGAGCAGTCGGTAGGGGGTGATCACTCGGCCATGGTCATGTTTCTCAGAAGGTGCCGAGCGGACCCAGCGGGTTCGGGACCTCGCCGACTGGGAGGCCGTCGAGAGCCGGGTTCTCCATCGGGAGCAGGAACGAGACCTGGTCCATCTCGCTGTCGGACAGCTCGGTCGGCATGGCGCCGCCCGCGATCTTGTCGACCACGTAGCCGGGCGCGCCGACGTAGACGCCGGAGACGACCATGGCGGCACCGGTGCCGACCTGGTGAGCGCCACCGTCAAAGTTCACCCAGGCCTTCTTCTGCGCCGGGCTCAGCTCGCCGCCGGTGGCACCCATCAGGATCGTGCCCGGAGCGCCGACCCAGGCGCCGCTGACCATGCGGGCTGCGCCGCCGGTGGCCTGACCGGCGCCACAGATGAAGTCGGCCCAGGCCTTCTGGGTCGCGGGCGAGAGGTCGGAGGAACCGCCGGTGTTCTCCTTCACGCACTCAGTGGCGGTGCGGTTGTGGTCGTCGGTGTGGGTGACCGGAGCCGCCGTGGCGGTGCCGGTGGTCAGTGCGACGGCGACACCCGAGAAGGCGGCGACGGCCGCGATGCGGCGGAGCAGCCCTGTCTTCTTGTTCATTTCGTACCTTTCATTGATCAATTCGAATTGAAACATCACGCACGGACGCGACCCCCGGACCGATAACAGACGCATCGATACGTTCGCATCCGGGAAATGATGCTAGGAGCATCAACAACGATGACAAACCCCGACACGGCTGTTTTCGTGTCAACAAAATGACGAATGAAATGTAATGACGTAATTTGAGGCAACCTGCAACATTCTTGTCTGGCCGCGCGTAAATGCGCAGATGGCCCCGGGTCGTGCGCGGGCGCACGCACTGGGACCACCTGTAGACGGTGCCGATCACATCGTGGTGGGACCTACGAGCGGTCGGCAGCGGTCATGTCGCCGCTCAGAAGGAGCCGAGAGGAGCCATCGGGTTCGGGACCTGGTCCGTGGGAACGCCATCGAGTGCCGGGCTGTCCTGCGGGATGAGGAACGTGACCTGCTCGAGCTCGCTCGGCGACAGGTCGCCCGGGGTGGCTCCGCCGGCGATCTGGTCCATGACGTAGCCCGGCGCGCCGACGTAGGCGCCCGCGACCATCATGGCGGCACCCTCACCGACCTTGTGGCCACCCTCGTCCCAGTTCTCCCAGGCCGCCAGCTGCTCGGGGGTGATCGGGGAGCCGGTGGCACCGGCGAGGAGCAGGCCGGGGGCGCCGACCCAGGCGCCGCTGACCATCTGGGAAGCGCCGCCGGCCACGTACGAGCCGCCGAGGATGAAGTCCGCCCAGGCCTTCTCGGTCGAGGGCGAGAGGTTCGAGGCCGTGCTGACGGCCGTGGTGGTGTCAGCGGTGACGGGGGCAGCCTCAGCCGCTCCGGTCGTCAGCGCGAAGGCGACACCCGAGAAGGCGGCGACGGCCGCGGCGCGGCGGAGCAGCCCTGTCTTCTTGCTCATTTCATACCTTTCGTCTTCAATTCGAATTGAGAGCAACGTGGTCTATGAGTCGGCGACATTCGCGTCGACAGGTCCACGTGCGCTTCACGACGCTAGGGACACTCAGCGATGTGAGGTCCGAGCGACACGGCATGGTGATTACCAAGTCAACGTAAACGTTCCATACTGCCTGGTAATACCGTGCGGGGCTGGGTTAATCACGGCCGCGAAGATGAAGAGCTGACGCTCAGGGTTCATCCGCTGATCGCACGATGCTCGCGTACGCGGCGGGTGGGCGTTCCTCTCAGGGTCTAGCGTCGAAGCATGGATCATGCTGCGGCCGTGAGCCTGGCCATCGGCGCATGCGTCCTGTTCTCGCTCTCCGCCGCGGTCCAGCAGCGCGCCAGCGCGCTCGCGCCCGGCCGCAGCGGCGGGATCGCCGGCGTCGAGCAGCTGATGCTGGCGCTGGTGCGCAATCCGCTGTGGGTCACCGGCGCGGTGATCAACGCGATCGGCTTCGGGGTGCAGGCGGTCGCGCTCCACCTGGGGTCGGTCTCGGTGGTGCAGTCGGTGATGCCCACGCAGCTACTCTTCGCGCTCGTCTTCGCCTCGATCGCCGCCCGCCACTGGCCGACGGTCGCCGACTGGGTCAGCGGGGCCGCGATCTGTGGCGGCGTGATCCTGCTGGTCACCGACGACCATCGCGGCGGCACCTATGCCGACGTCGGCCGCGTCGCGCTCTTCGCAGGGTGTGTGGCGGTCGTGATCTGCGTACTCCTGCTGGTGGCGCACCGGTTTCCGCCGCCGATCGCGGCGGCGACCACGGCGGTCGCGGCCGGCTGCTCGTTCGCGACGACCTCGGTGCTGCTGAAGATCACCGCCGACCGGGCCGCCGCCGACGGTTTCGTCGGGCTGCTCACGCTGCCCGCGTTCTACGGGCTGGTGTGCACATGCGGCCTCGGGATCGTACTCACCCAGGCGGCCCTCGCCGCCGGGCCGCTGCCCTGGGCGATGGCCGCCATGACGATCACCAACCCCACCGTCTCGTACGTCGCGGCGGTCGTCGCCTTTGGCGCCTCCGCCCCCACGCTGTGGGTCGCGGTGAGCGCCGGGGCGTTGCTGGTCACTGGGATCGTCGGGCTCGCCCGGTCACGGTCGGCGGGGAAGTGGACGCCGGAGCAGCACGAGCGAACCGCGATCCGGGTGTCCTAGCGGTCCTGCATCGATCGCGGCCACGAGCGCCGCCTGGTCGACCTGGGCTTGAGGTGCTCGGGCAGCGCGCTGATGTAGGGCGCGGCATGCCGGCACTCACCGCAGGTGACGTCTCGATAGTCGTAGGAGGTCAGCGGATCTTCTCCGTACGCCCGACAGACCGGCCCGAAAGAGTCGGCGAAGTGCGTGCGCTGTTGCGTCGTCAACTCGCTCATGTGCGCCTCACTGGTCATTGGTAGGGAAGGGTCACAGCAGGGTAACGGCTTCCCAACAGACAGGGGGCTCCGACACCCTGACGACCCCGGGTCCGTTCACGCGTAGCGCCGAGCCCGCCGGGCCGCCTGTCGCTGCCGCGAGCGCGCGAGGAGATAGGTTGGCGCGGTCTCCCGCGCGAGGCTCTCGTGGAGCTCCAGCATGTCCTCGATCGTGCGTGACCACGGGAACTGCTCCGCCCGCTCGCGGGCCGCGTGGCGGGTGGCCACCACCGGCCGCTCGGCGACGTCGATGACCGCGTCGGCCAGGGCCGCCGGATGGGCGGCTGCCCAGGCTCCGCACCGGGGGTCGATGAGCTCGCGGGCGCCGCCACGATCGGCGGTCACCACCGGCGTACCGCTGGCGAGAGCCTCCAGGACGGCCAGCCCGAAGGTCTCGCGGGGGCAGACGGAGAGGGCCACGTCGGCCTCGGCCAGCGCCCGGGCGATCCGGTGGCGGTCGGAGACGTGCCCGTGGAAGACGACCGGCACTCCGGCGGCGAGGGCCTCGATCTCGGCACGGTGCGGCCCGTCGCCGTAGACGTCCATGCGTACGTCGAACCCGCGGCGATGCAGCTCGACGGCGGTGGCGACGGCGAGGTCGGGGGACTTCTCGCGGGAGAGGCGGCCGACGTGAATGAGCCTCAGGGTGTCGTCGCGGTGACCGAGCGAGGGATGGAAGAAGTCGAGGTCGACGCCCAACGGCACCTGCGCGATCGGGCAGCCGACGGTCGCGGCCAGCGGCTCGAACTCGTGCCGGGCGTAGTCGGAGGTCACCAGCACCTGGTCGAAGGAGCGCACCAGCATCCGGTTGAGCAGCGCGGTGGAGACCTTCGAGGTGGTGTCCATGCCGGTGTAGGTGGGCATGTACTCGTCGAGGCGCTCGTGGGAGAAGAGCACCGTCCCGATGCCCTGGCGCCTGGCCCAACGCGAGACCGGCAGCATCGTGAACTTGTCGCTGACCTCGAGGCTCGTCGGGTTGAAGCGCGTCAGCACGTCGGTCACCCGCCACGGCTCGATGATCAGCCGGTAGCCGCCGCCCACGCGCGGCGCTCTCAGCTGCACCACCTCGCCGAGGTCGGTCGAGGTGACCGAGTCGTACGGGCCGGGGACGACGAGAAGCCGGTCGTGACCCGCCTCGAGATAGCCACGGGCGAGGGCCTCCAGAGCCGTCTTCATCCCGCCGGAGGTGGGGCCGACGAAGTTCGCGAGCTGAGCGATGAGCACGGGCCACATCGTGTGGCATCGAGGTAGCCCACCGGCGACCTCGATGTGACGTCGGCATGGCGAGGCGGCGTATTGGTTCAGGGGCAATTCGGCCGGAGTAGCGTTGGGGCATGACAAACCTGGACGCGCACCCCACCCCCGTCGAGTGCGTCGGTGGGACCGGGGACGAAGGCGTCGAGATCCAGATCATCGCTCCGCGAGACGTCCCGCTGGGCGGTCCCCGAGCGATGAACGTACGCCGCACCCTGCCGGCTCGCGCCCGCTCCCTGATCGGCGCGTGGTGCTTCCTGGACCACTACGGTCCCGATGACGTCGTCGTCTCCGGCGGGATGGAGGTGCCGCCCCACCCGCACACCGGACTGGCCACTGTCTCCTGGCTGTTCACCGGGGAGATCGAGCACCGCGACTCGGTCGGCACGGTGGCGATGGTGCGCCCGGGCGAGGTCAACCTGATGACCGCAGGACGCGGGATCTCCCACTCGGAGAACTCCACCCCCGAGACCACCGTCCTGCACGGAGCGCAGCTGTGGGTCGCGCTGCCGGACGAGTTCCGCGACGTCGAGCCGGCGTTCCAGAACCATGCGCCTACGCCGATCGAGCGCGACGGGGCGACCGTGCGGGTCTTCATGGGGTCTCTTCTGGGCGCCACCTCGCCGGTTCGGACCCACTCCGAGATCCTCGGCGCCGAGATCCTGCTCGAGCCCGGCACCCGGCTCGAGATCCCGGTCGACGAGCGGTTCGAGCACGGCGTACTCGTGGACACCGGTGAGGTGTCGATGACCGGCCTGGGTGCTTCCGGTCCGGCCTCGGCCGAGGTGGAGAAGGACTCGCTCGCCTACGCCCCTCCAGGCGCCACCGCGCTGATTCTGCAGGCCGGCGAGGCCTGGACCCGGCTGCTCCTCCTCGGCGGTACGCCGTTCGGCGAGTCGATCATCATGTGGTGGAACTTCGTCGGGCGCACCCACGAGGAGGTCGTCGGCTACCGCGAGGAGTGGCAGGGTCAGATCACCCGCGGCGGCGAGCTGGTCGAGGACTCCCAGGACCTCGCCGAGGGCCGTTTCGGTGTCGTCGAGGGCAACCACCAGCGGCCGATCCCGGCACCCCCGCTTCCCAACGCCCGGCTCCGCTCGCGGTCCTAGGTCGCGTCAGTGCTCGTGCTTGGACTTCAGTGCTCGTGCTTAGACTGCAGTCGTGAGTGACGAATCCTCAGACCCAGGGGTCGTGCTGGCCGTGGCGGTGGGCCGCAGCCGCAGCCAGGCGGCGGTCTTCGATCTCGCCGGGCGCGAGCTGGCCGGCGACACCCGTGACCACGAGGTCGGCATCTCCGCCGAGGTGCTGATGCCCGAGGTCGTCGAGCGGATGACCAAGATGGTGACCTCGATCGACCTGCCGGTGCTGGCGATAGGGATGAGCCTGCCCGGGGTGGTCAACCCCGATCT
>JALZDD010000037.1 GCA_030862715.1 Actinomycetota bacterium
GAGTCGACCGTCTGCACCCGGGAGAGCGGCACGATCTCGTCGACGACGGTGAGCCACCCGTGGCGTACGTGGACGGCGATGTCGGTCACCTCCCACCGGTGGATCCGGAACCGGATCGAGGGCACGAAGGTAAGCCCCGGCACCGGCGCCAGCACGAAGACCACGGCGGCGAGCCACAGGATCCAGGTCCAGAAGCCCTCCGGGACGAGGACCGCCGCCACGATCGCACCCACCGCGAGGGCCAGCCAGATCACGGCGCCGATCGCCTCAGCCGTACGCCAGTAGGCGGGCGCGCGCTCGGAGACCTGATGTGCGGGTTCGCGCAGTCGCTGTGGTGCGTCGGGGGCGTTCACGGGCGCGAGCCTATTGGGTGGGGTCCCTTTGCCGTCGGAAATCGTGGTCGGCGATTACGGACGCGTACCACGCGACGGAGGCGCGCGGCCGCGTTTCGGCCGTGGTCGGCGTACGACCCTAGGATTGTCGATCGTGGCACTCACCATCGGCATCGTGGGACTTCCCAACGCGGGCAAGTCGACCCTCTTCAACGCTCTGACCAAGAACGACGTCCTCGCGGCGAACTACCCGTTCGCCACCATCGAGCCCAACGTCGGTGTCGTCGGGGTGCCCGACGAGCGGCTGGCCGAGCTGGCGAAGATCTACGGGTCCCAGAAGCTGCTGCCGGCCACGGTGCAGTTCGTCGACATCGCCGGCATCGTGCGCGGCGCCTCGCAGGGTGAGGGCCTGGGCAACAAGTTCCTCTCCCACATCCGTGAGTCCGACGCGATCTGCCAGGTCACCCGGGTCTTCCGCGACGACGACGTCACCCACGTCGACGGTAAGGTCGAGCCAGCCAACGACATCTCGACCATCCAGACCGAGCTGATCCTGGCCGACCTGGAGACGGTTGAGAAGGCCATCCCGCGGCTGGAGAAGGAGTCGCGCAAGGCTCCCGACCTCAAGGCGAACCTCGCCGCCGCGGTCGAGGCCAAGGAGGCCCTCGAGGCCGGCACCCCGATCATCGCCACCAAGATCGACCGGGCCCTGATCCGCGACCTGATGCTGCTCACCGCGAAGCCCTACATCTTCGTCTTCAACTGCGACTCCGACGAGCTCGCCGATGAGGCGCTCAAGGACTCGATGCGCGAGCTGGTCGCCCCCGCCGAGGCGATCTTCCTGGACGCGAAGTTCGAGTCCGAGCTGGTCGAGCTCGACGAGGACGAGGCCCGGGAGTTCCTGGCCGACGCCGGCGTCGAGGAGCCCGGCCTGGACATCCTGGCCCGCGTCGGCTTCGACACCCTCGGCCTGCAGACCTACCTCACCGCCGGCCCCAAGGAGGTCCGCGCGTGGGAGATCCCCAAGGGCGCCACCGCCCCCGAGGCCGCCGGTGTCATCCACACCGACTTCCAGAAGGGCTTCATCAAGGCCGAGATCGTCTCCTACGACGACCTCATCTCAGCCGGCTCCGTGGCCAAGGCCCGCGACCTCGGCAAGGTACGCATGGAGGGCAAGGACTACGTCATGGCCGACGGCGACGTGGTGGAGTTCAGGTTCAACGTCTGAGCCACAGCCCGGATCGGTCGCCGGGGTGGCATGCTGCGCAACCCGTACGTCAGATGCACTCATCCCAACACTGGAGGTTCCATGCCCAAGGCTTACTGGGTCAGCGCCTACCGCTCCATCTCAGACCCTGAGAAGCTGGCTGCTTACAGCAAGCTTGCCCCGCAGGCCGTCAAGGCCGGCGGCGGTCGGGTCCTCAGCCGTGGCAATCGGGTCATGGCGCATGACGCCGGAATCGCCGAGCGCACCGTCCTGATCGAGTTCGACAGCTTCGAGCAGGCCGTCGCGACGCATGAGAGTGCCGCCTACCAAGAGGCGCTGGCCGCCCTCTCCGACGGCGTCGAGCGGGACTTCCGCATAGTCGAAGGCCTCGACTGACCGAGGTCCAGGATCTTCAGGTGCCACGAATCGAGCTCAGTACCGAGATCCCGGCGGCGCCGGAACGGTGTTTCGAGCTGAGCCTGTCTGTGGACGCGCACCAGTCGTCGATGTCGGACTCGGGGGAGCGCGCCATCGCCGGTGTCACTTCCGGCGCGATGCGTCTGGATGACTCGGTGACCTGGAGAGCCCGTCACTTCGGGATCCCGTTCACGATGACCTCGGTGATCAGTCAGTACGACGCTCCGTACCGGTTCGTGGACGAGCAGGAGTCCGGCCCGTTTCGGCGGTGGTGGCATGAGCACCGATTCGAACCAGTCGCTGGCGGCACCCGGATGACGGATGTCGTGGAGTTCGAGTCGCCGGCCGGAGCGGTCGGGCGGTTCGTGAACGCCCTCGTACTGACTCGGTACATGACGAAGCTGCTGGAGCAGCGGAACGCGTGGTTGGTCGACGCTCTCTCTGCGCCTGAGGTCTGATGGCTCTCCTGGCGCGAGCACTCGTCTCCCCGTGCTGATGCAGCAGCGACGTGGGAGTCCCGAAGTCACCCGGTGACCCCAGGGTTCCCACGTTGCTTGCCCGTCAAGGTCGGTGCACCTTCTGCTTCTGCTTGGACCCGGGACGATCTGGCCGTCGATGGCAAGCTCAGAGGCGTACTCGTCCATGTCGTGGAGTTCCGCGTCAACGTCTGCAGCCGCCTGCTGGCCACCGCTAGGCTCGGCTGAGGTCTCGGCTGACGGAGTGGAGTTGCGATGGTTGCCAGGTCGAGGTGATGTGGATCGTCGCGCTTGTGGCGCTGTGGTGGGTGCCGACGATCGTCGCGCTGGTCCTGATCGTCCGCAGTATCTCTGCCCGGGGACGCATGAGTGGGCTGGACGTCCTCGACATCGTGATGGTGCTGGTCTTCAGCTGGGCAGGTGCCTTGGTCTACTTCCTCATCGCGTTCCTGCGTCACCGACAGGAGTCCCGAGCCGTGGTCGCGGTGTCGCCTGCGATCGTAGAGACCGAGACGACCTTGAACCGGGTCGATGAGGCGTACGCGCTGGCCTGGGCCGAAGCGCGTACGGCAGCCGACGACGACCTGATCGACGTGCTCCGCCAGGCAGGACTCGGGCCGAGCTGGACCGAGCCTGGCCGGCCGCGGGCGGATCTGCTGCTCGCCATCTGGCGGGCGGGCGCTACCCCGCGATCCGCCTCGAGACAGCTTCGCGAAGCACTCGGCGCACGGTCTGGCGCTTGACCCTGGTGGGGACCAGGAGAAGTCTGGAGAGATGACTTACCGTGCGATCGACGACTCGCGTTCGCTGCTGACTCTCGGCCGGGTGGACTCGGTGCGGGTCCAGGTCGGCTATCGGGCCAGCCCGGACGAGCAGGTGGATCGGCAGTACTTGCTCGACCTGTCGGTCCCAGAGCCGGACGGCGGGGGAGGCGAGGATGTCCTCGACGAGCGGGGCATCCTCGCCGCACTGGAGCCAGTCTTGTACGCCGGGGCCGACGCGCGGCGGCACTACTCGCTGCACCAGCACCGATGGCACACCAGTTGGGGCGCCAGTCCGGGCGCCCTCGAGATCGGGCTGCTGGTGAACACCGGGCCCCGGACCACGGCCGTCTCGGAGGCGTCGTACGACGGTGTGTCCCGCGCCTTTCGTGACGTGATGGAGGTGGTCGGCCAGCCGGAGCGGACGCCGATTTCGCGGGAGTCGGCGGTCCAGCGCACCCGGCGCGTGGCCGCGACGGCGTACGCCGTGGACCCGGACGCCCTGTCGCTCCGCGCGGAGGAGCACCACGCGGCGGACAACTCCTGGACGCTCACCTTGCGCTCCACCGCGGGGGATGAGTACGACGTGGTGGTCGGCTTCGTCGAGGGGTACGCCGGTTCGGTGTCGGTGCGGCACGCACACCGGATCGAGGCGTCCGACTCCCTCGGGCCCGAGTGACCCGGAGCCATGAA
>JALZDD010000045.1 GCA_030862715.1 Actinomycetota bacterium
TCGAGGTCGCCTCCGGGGAGGTGGTCAGCCTCCTCGGGGCCAACGGCTCCGGCAAGTCCACCTCGCTGCGATGCGTGGTCGGTCTGGAGCGTCCCGACGGCGGCACGATCACCGTCGGCGGCGTCGCGGCCAAGCCCGGCCAGGCGATGCCGACGGTGGCGATGATCTTCCAGAAGATCCATCTGGTGCCCCGTCGCAGCGTGCTCGACAACGTCTGTGTGGGAGCGCTCGGGCGGCTCGGCCTGAGCCGGTCCTGGTCCGTGCTGGCCTTCCCGCGCGAGGTGCAGGCCGAGGCGATGGCGTGCCTGGACCGGGTCGGTCTCGCCGACCGGGCCCGGGAGAAGGCCGGTCGCCTCTCCGGCGGCCAGCAGCAGCGGGTCGCCGTTGCCCGCGCACTGTGCCAGCGCGCCAAGGTGCTGCTCGCCGACGAGCCGGTCTCGGCGCTCGACCCGGCGGCCTCGGAGCAGGTGATGAACCTGCTCCGCTCGCTGGCCGACGACGACGGCCTCGCCGTGGCGGCCGTGCTCCACCAGCCCGACCTGGCGCGCCGCTTCTCGGACCGGATTCTCGGGCTGGCCGGGGGCCGGCTCGTCTTCGACAGCAGCAGCGCCGAGGTCACCGACGAGACCGTGGCCGGCCTCTACCGGCCCGCAGTGGAAGCACTGGAAGTCGCCGAGATGGGGGTGCTCGCATGAGCAGCCTGACCAAGGCGCCGGAACCGCGCCTCGACATCCCGCCCCGCTTCCGTCCCTCCGGCATCGCCGTCGCGGCGGCCATCACGGTCGCCCTGATCCTCGTGCACTGGTACGCCGCGGTGCAGACCAACACCTCGCCCAAGGAGCTTCTCGAGGGCTGGCGGGGGCTGTGGAACTTCCTGTTCGGGGTCGACCGCACCTACCCGAACGGCAAGACCATCCATCAGGACGGTGCCTTCCCGCTCGATCTGCGCTGGTCCGAGACCATCCGGCCCGGCCTGGAGTACTGCCTGCTCACGATCTGGATCGGCCTGCTCGGCACGACCCTTTCGATTCCGGTGGCGCTGCTGTTCGCGGTCATCTCCTCGCGTACGACCAACCGGTTCGTTCCCCTGTGGCTCCTGGGTCGCGCGGTGATGTCGGTGCTGCGCGCGGTTCCCGAGACCGTCTACGCGCTGATGTTCATCGCCGCGGTCGGCTTCGGTGCCTTCCCGGGCGTGATCGCGCTGGCGATCCACAACGTCGCGGTCATGGGCAAGCTGTGGTCCGAGGCCATGGACGAGGTCGACCAGGGGCCGGTCGAGGCGCTCCGCGTCGCCGGAGCCTCGCCCGCGCAGTCGGCTGCGCACGCCGTGCTGCCCGCGGTCATGCCGTCGCTGCTCGGCCTGCTGCTCTACCGCTTCGACACCAACGTACGCAGCTCGGTCATCCTCGGCACCGTCGGAGCCGGTGGCATCGGGTTCTACATCAAGACCGAGGTGGACAGCTTCCACTTCGACACGATGATGACGTACGTCTGCATGGTGATCGTCCTGATCATCGTCATCGACCTGTTCAGCGCCTGGCTGCGCCGGAAGGTCGGCGCGGTCTGATGGCACGGCTCGCGGTGTGGCGCGGTGGCGCCGAGGTGACGCTGGAGACCGTGGACCTGCCGGTGCCCGGCCCGGGGGAGACCCTGGTCGAGGTCGAACTCGCGACGGTGTGCGGCTCCGACCACCACACGGTCTCCGGCCGGCGTCCCGGTGCCTGTCCGAGTGTGCTCGGCCACGAGGGGGTCGGGCGGGTCGTGGGCACCGGCCGGCGCGTGGTCTGGGGCGTCACCGTCTCGTGCGGGACCTGCGACCGCTGCCTCCGCGGGCTCACCGCGAAGTGCCGCTCGGTGCGCAAGCTCGGCCACGAGCCCTACGAGCCGGCCTGGCCGCTCTCGGGCACCTACGCGACCCACGTGCTCCTGCCGGCCGGCACCGCGGTCGTGCCCGTCCCCGACACCGTGGCCGACGAGGTCGCCGCGCCGGCCGGGTGCGCGACCGCCACGGTGATGGCGGCCCTGGAGCGGGCCGGCTCGCTACGTGGGAAGCGGGTGCTGGTGGTCGGCGCGGGGATGCTCGGACTCACCGCGGTCGCCGCCGCGGCCGACGCCGGGGCGGCCGAGATCGTGGTGAGCGACATCGAGCCCGCCCGGCTGGACCTGGCCATCGGCTTCGGTGCGACGTCGACGCTGCCCGCGAGTCAGCCGCTTCCGCCGGTCGATGTGGCGATGGACTTCTCCGGCGCCGCCTCGGCCGTCGAGGCAGCACTCGGGGCCCTCGACATCGGCGGCTCCCTCGTCCTGGTGGGGTCGGTCTCCCCGGGGCGCGCGATCTCGGTCGACCCCGAGGCGATCGTGCGAGGCTGGCGGTCGGTCAGCGGCGTACACAACTATGAGCCGCGCCACCTGGAACAGGCGGTCGCCTTCCTCGCCGCGTCCACGCGGCCATGGGCGGAGCTGGTCGAGGAGCCCGTCGGGCTCGACCGCGTCGGTGACGTACTGACGAGCGAGCTGGGGAGGCCGCGGGCGTCCGTGCGCCCGCGCAGCAACTAGGCTCGCGCCTCATGACCGAGTTCGCCGCTGTGATCCTTGTCGACCGTCGTGGCTGGGTGCTGCTCCAGGAGCGCGACGAACGTCCCGTGATCGCGCCGGAGAAGTGGGCCTTCTGCGGCGGCCACCTGGAGCCGGGGGAGGACCCGCTGGCCGGGGCGGTGCGCGAGCTCGAGGAGGAGACCGAGGTCCGGCTGCGGCCCGGCGATCTGGAGCTGGTCGGGGTCCAGGAGCTGCGCCACCCCGAGACCGGGACCGACGACAAGGTGCACCTGTACGCAGCCGGCGTCGACCTCACCGACGCTGACATCGTGTGCCACGAGGGACGCCAGATCGTCTTCGTCGACCCCGCGAAGGCGCCTGACCTGGACCTCAGCGACTCGGCCCGGATCGGGCTGACGCCCTTCCTCGGATCGCGCCAGCATGCGGCGCTATCCGGGTCGGCGCCCTTCAGGGTCGAGACGTAGAATCCGGGCCATGGGTCTCCTCGAACGCATCGCCGCGCCGCAGGATCTTCGTGATCTCTCCGATGACCAGCTCGAGCTCCTCGCGAGCGAGATCCGGGACCTGATGATCCGGACAGTGGCCACCAACACCGGCCACCTGGGCCCGAACCTCGGCGTGGTCGAGCTGACCCTGGCCATGCACCGGGTCTTCGACAGCCCGCGCGACAAGATCGTCTTCGACACCGGTCACCAGTCCTACGTCCACAAGCTCGTCACCGGACGGGCCGGCGACTTCGGCACGCTGCGCCGCGAGGGCGGGATGAGCGGCTACCCGAGCCAGTCCGAGTCCGACCACGACGTGGTCGAGAACTCCCACGCCTCCACCGCGCTCTCCTACGCCGACGGCCTGGCCAAGGCCTACACGATCCGCGGCGAGGACCGCCACGTCGTCGCCGTGATCGGCGACGGCGCGCTGACCGGCGGGATGGCCTGGGAGGCGCTCAACAACATCGCGATCCAGCACGACTCCAGGCTGGTCATCGTGGTCAACGACAACGGCCGCTCCTACACCCCGACGATCGGTGGCCTGGCCACGGCGCTGACGGCGCTGCGTACGAACCCGCGCTACGAGCTGGTCCTCGACATGGTCAAGCGCCGCCTCAACGCGGTGCCCGGGATCGGCTCGATGGCCTACGACGCGCTGCACGCGGTGAAGAAGGGGCTCAAGGACGCGGTCGCGCCCCAGGGGCTGTTCGAGGACCTCGGCCTGAAGTACGTCGGCCCCGTCGACGGCCACGACCGGCACGCCGTCGAGCAGGCGCTGACCTCGGCCAAGCGGTTCGGCGGTCCGGTGATCGTGCACGCGATCACCCGCAAGGGCTACGGCTACGACCCGGCCGAGCGCCACGAGGCCGACCAGTTCCACTCGCCGGGTCCCTTCGACGTCCAGACCGGCGCCGAGAAGCCCAAGGGCCGGATCTGGACCGACCACTTCTCCGACGCGATGGTGCGGCTGGGGGAGAGCCGCCAGGACATCGTCGCGATCACCGCGGCGATGATGCACCCGGTCGGCCTCGACGCGTTCCAGGCCAGGTTCCCCAAGCGCACCTTCGACGT
>JALZDD010000096.1 GCA_030862715.1 Actinomycetota bacterium
CACCACGCCCATCCACACCAGCAGGCCCCCCATGATCGTGCGCCGGCTGCCGACCGTGCGGGCGATCCGGCCGAAGACCAGCGCGCCGAAGAAGGCCACGAACTGCACCAGCAGGATCGTCGCGATCAGCACCGACGTGGTGAAGCCGAGCTCCTTCTCGCCGTACACCGAGGCCGAGGCGATCACGGTCTGGATGCCGTCGTTGTAGAACAGGTAGCCGAGCAGGAACGTCAGCGTCATGGGGTAGGCCCTGGCCTCGCGCAGCGTCCTGAACAGCTGGCCGAAGCTCTGCTGCACCAGCCCGCCGGGCACGCGTTCCACCCGGGTGGCCGGCTGGTTGCGCAGCCGCAGGTACGGGATCCAGGTGAACCCGGCCCACCAGCAGGCCGCGCTGAGCAGGCTCAGCCGCACCGCGAGCGCGGTGTCCACGCCGAGCGTGTCGGCGAACGTGACCAGGCCGAGGTTGGCGGCGAGCAACAGGCCACCGCCCAGGTAGCCCATGGCCCAGCCCCGCGAGGAGACGTGGTCGCGCTCGTCCGGAGTCGCCACCTGGCACAGGATCGCGTCGTACACCACCAGCGAGGCCGCCAGCGACAGGTTCGCGAGGAACAGCAGGCCCGCGCCCAGCGGCCAGTTGCCGCCCTCGACGAGGAACATGCCGGCCGTGCAGAGGCTGCCCAGCCAGGCGAAGCCGGCCAGCATCTCCTTCTTGCGGTGGGTGCGGTCGGCGACCGCGCCCACGATCGGCAGCACCAGCGCCGAGAACACGGTCGCCAGCGTGACCACGTAGAACACCAGGGAGCCGGGGGAGACCGGCAGCCCGAGCACGACGAGGTCCTCGGTGCAGGGCACGTCGACGGTGCCCGGCGCGCCGCACGCGGCGGTCTCGGCGACGCTGACCAGGTACGGCGCGAACAGCACCGTGGCGACGGTCGTGACGTAGGCGGAGTTGGCCCAGTCGTACCAGTACCAGGCCCGTTGCTGCTGCCGTCGTACGGCGGCGTCGCTGGCGGCGAGGTCGACCGTCACGGGGTGGCCGCCTGCCACTGGCCGCGCTCGACCAGCACCTCGCGCAGCGTGTCGATCCGGTCGCTGATGATCCCGTCGACGCCGCGGTCGAGCAGCAGCCCGATCGAGTCGCGGTCGTCGACGGTCCAGACGTGCACGTGCTTGCCGACGTCGTGCGCGCGCCGCACGAACGTGGGCGTGACCACCTCCAGCCGCCCGAGGTGCCAGGGCACCTGCAGGCACGGGACCGGAGCGGACAGGAGTCGCCGGCGCAGCGCCTGGAGCGGCACCGCGCGCAGCGCCGCCACGCCGAGCGGGCCGTACGCGGTGGCCACGTGCGGGCCGAGCAGCCGGCGCACCTTGCGGATCCGCCGTTCGCTGAACGACGCGAAGCAGACCCGCTCCTCGGCGCCGTTGCGGCGGACCACGCCCACGACGGGGTCGATCGCGCCGCGCACCTTGACATCGATGTTGAGCTTGGCCTGCGGCCAGGTCTGCAGCAGGTCCTCGAGCAGCGGGATCGTCTCGCGACCGCCGATGAGGTGGCTGCGCAGGTCGTCGTAGCCGAGCTCGGCGATGCGCCCGGCACCGCCGGTCGTCCGCTCCAGGGAGGCGTCGTGGAAGGCGACCACCGCGCCGTCGGCGGTCACGTGCACGTCGGTCTCCAGGTACGTGTAGCCGAGGTCGATCGCCGCCTGGAAGGCCGCCATCGAGTTCTCCAGCCCGGTGCTGTCGGCCAGGCCGGTGCCGCCGCGGTGCGCGAACGCCAGCGGACCCGGGTGGTCCAGGTAGGCGTAGTCGCTGGCGGCCAGGCGAGTGCGCATGTTGGCAGTATGGCCGGTGCATGGGTCGTCACACGCGCGGTCCGGGCACTTTCCGCGGCGGCAGGCCCGGGGAGGTATGTTCGGGCCATGGCGCAGATGACATGTCCGCAGTGTCAGGGCGAGATGACGCAGCACCGCCGGGGCGGCGTCGACGTCGCCCAGTGCGGCACGTGCCGGGGGATCTTCCTGGACCGCAGCGAGCTCGCCGCCCTGATCGAGCACGAGAACGAGTGGCATCTGTCCAGCGGCCCCAGCACCCAGCCGCTGCCGCGTATCACCCCGGACATGACCGCCCCGCCCGCGTCGTCGTCGCGACCACGCAGCCAGTCCTTCATCGACGAGCTGTTCGGCTGACCCGCCGGCCGAGCGCGCCTACGTGCGGTGCTCGGGATTCTCGTAGTCGAACCGCTGGCCACAGTCCCACTCCGGCCGCAGGTTGCCGTACGCCGGGATCCCGCCCGCGCGCTGCAGCATGGTCGCGGTGTGCATGAGGTTCCACGTCATGAACGTGGTGTTGCGGTTGGTGAAGTCGTTGTCCGGCCCGCCGCTGCCCGCGTCGAGGTACGACGGGCCCGGTCCGGCCTCGCCGATCCAGCCCGCGTCGGCCTGCGGCGGGATCGTGTAGCCGATGTGCTGCAGGCTGTAGAGGATGTTCATCGCGCAGTGCTTGATGCCGTCCTCGTTGCCGGTGACCAGCGCACCAGCGACACGCCCGTAGTAGGCCGACTGGCCGTGCTCGTTGAGGTCGGCGGAGTTGGCGTACAGCCGCTCGATGACCTGCTTGGTGACGCTGGCGTTGTCGCCCAGCCAGATCGGCCCGCAGATCACCAGGATGTTGCCGGCCATGATGCGCTCATGGATCTGCGGCCACTCGTCGCGCGCCCACCCGTGCTGGGTCATGTCCGGGTACACGCCGGTGGCGATGTCGTGATCGACCGCGCGGAGCACCTCGACCTCGACGCCGTGCTTGCGCATCACGCCGACGCTGCGGTCGACCAGGCCCTGGGTGTGGCTCCTCTCCGGCGAGCGTTTGAGCGTGCAGTTGATGTACATGGCCCGGAGCCCGGTGTAGTCGTAGTCGCCGGCGCCGTTTCCGGCGGGCGCGGTCGCGGGGGAGTGCTGGCCGGTCGTCATGCCGACCAGCCTGCTCCCGGTCGAGCGGTCCGCCAACCGCACGTTCGGGCGGTTTCGCCCACCGTCGGCGGGAGGGTCAGCTGTCGCGGAACATCTCGATCTGCGCCCCCAGCGCGTTGAGCCTCTCGGCGAGATCCTCGTAGCCGCGGTTGATCACGTAGACGTTGCGCAGCACCGACGTGCCGCGTGCGGCGAGCATCGCCAGCAGGAGCACGACGGCCGGGCGCAGCGCCGGCGGGCACATCATCTCCGCGGCCCGCCAGCGGGTCGGCCCCTCGACCATCACCCGGTGCGGGTCGAGCAGCTTCACCGAGCCGCCGAGCTTGGTCAGCTCGGTGAGGTAGATCGCGCGGTTCTCGTAGACCCAGTCGTGTATCAGCGTCTGCCCCTGCGCGGTCGCCGCGATCACGGCGAAGAACGGCAGGTTGTCGATGTTCAGGCCGGGGAACGGCATCGGGTGGATCTTGTCCAGCGGCGCATGCAGCGTGGACGGTTTCGTGGTCAGGTCGACCAGCCTCGTCTGCCCGTTGTCGGCGACGTACTCGTCGCTGCGCTGGTAGACGAAGCCCATCTCCTCCAGCAGCGCAAGCTCGATCTCGAGGAACTCGATCGGCGCCCGGCGGATGGTGATCTCCGAGCCGGTGACGATGGCGGCGGCGAGCAGGCTCATCGCCTCGATCGGGTCCTCGCTCGGCGCGTAGTCGACGTCGACGTCGATCTCGGTGACGCCGTGCACCTTCAGCGTGGTGCTGCCGATGCCCTCGATCCTCACCCCGAGCCGCTCCAGGAAGAAGCACAGGTCCTGGACCATGTAGTTGGAGCTGGCGTTGCGGATGACGGTGACGCCGTCGTAGCGGGCGGCGGCCAGCAGGGCGTTCTCGGTGACGGTGTCGCCGCGCTCGGTCAGGACGATCGGGCGGCCCGGCTGGATCTCCCGGTTGACGCTCGCATGGTAGGCGCCGTCGGTCGCCTTGACCTCGAGGCCGAAGGGACGCAGGGCCGACATGTGCGGCTCGACGGTGCGGGTGCCGAGGTTGCAGCCACCGGCGTAGGGCAGCTCGAAGGTGTCCAGGCGGTGCAGCAGCGGACCGAGGAACATGATCACCGAGCGCGTACGGCGCGCGGCGGCCTCGTCCACGGCGTCCAGGCGCAGCTCCTTCGGCGGCACGATCTCGAGGTCGTTGTCGTCGTTGAGCCAGCGGGTCTGGACGCCGATCGAGTTGAGCACCTCGATGATCCGGTTGACCTCTTCGATGCGTGCGACCTTGCGCAGCGTCGTACGGCCCCGGTTGAGGAGCGAGCCGACCAGGAGGGCGACCCCGGCGTTCTTCGAGGTCTTGACCGTGATCTCACCCGAGAGCGTCGTCGGGCCGGTGACGCGCAGGTGCGTCGGGCCGGCGCCGATGTCCACGAGGGAGGAGTCCAGAGCGGCACCCACCCGGGCGATCATCTCCAGCGACAGGTTCTGTTGTCCCTGCTCGATGCGGTTGATCGCGCTCTGACTGGTGTTGAGAAGGTCGGCGAGCTGTGCCTGGGTGAGGCCCTTGTGCTTGCGCGCATCGCGAATCAGATTCCCGATACGACCTTTGTATCCGTCGGTCATGGTGCACCACCGTAACTCATATATGAGATAAGCCTGGATTCCCCGCGAAGTGTCGGCGTTTCGTTTCAGGTCTGTTGCCCCGGGCCCGCCAAGGCCACCGTGTGCAACGTCTCGTACGCCGGGTGACAGGATGCCACCATGCGCGCGACGACTATCCATGGGGTGGGCGACATCCGCTTCACCCAGGTACCCGATCCTGCCCTGACGAAGCCCACCGACGCGATCGTCAAGGTAGTGGGCTCCTGCATCTGCGGCTCGGATCTCTGGAACTACCGCGGCTCCAACGGCGACATCGAGGAGCCCCGCACCATCGGCCACGAGTGCATCGGCGTCATTGAGGAGGTCGGCTCCGACGTACGCGACTTCAAGGCCGGCGACTTCGTGATCGTCCCCTTCGACCACTGCGACAACACCTGCCCGCACTGCCTGGCCGGAGTCCAGTCGGTCTGCGAGAACCTCGGCTTCACGGTCAGCGGCCAGAGCGAGTACGCCTTGGTCAACCAGGCCGACGGCTCGCTGGTCAAGCTCGACGAGACGCCCGACCCGACGATGTACCCCGACCTGCTGGCGCTCACCGATGTGATGGCCACCGGCTGGCACGCCGCGGTCATGTCGGGCCTCGGGTCCGGCGCCGAGGGCGGCACCGCGGTCGTGGTCGGTGACGGCGCGGTCGGTCTGTGCGGCGTGCTGGCGGCTGCTCAGCTCGGCGCCGAGCGGGTCGTGGCGATGTCGCGCCACGAGACCCGTCAGGAGATCGCCAAGAAGTTCGGCGCCACCGACATCGTCGCAGCCCGCGGCAAGGAGGGCGAGGCGGCCGTACGCGAGCTCACCGGCGGCATCGGCGCCGACTACGTCCTGGAGTGTGTGGGCACCGACCAGTCCTTCAAGACGGCCTCCAAGGTGGCCCGACCGGGTGCGACCGTCGGGTTCGTGGGCGTCCCGCACGACGTCAACCTTCCGGTCAACGCGCTCTTCCGCACCAACGTCGGTCTCAAGGGCGGGATGGCCCCGGTACGCCGCTACCTCCCCGACCTCCTGCGCCGGACGCTGGAGGGCACGATCAACCCCGGTCTGGTCTTCGACAAGGCGCTGCCGTTCGCGGAGGCCGCCGAGGGCTACCGCCTCATGGACGAGCGGCTCGCGACCAAGGTTCAGCTCACCTACTGATCGGTGTTGATCCCGGGCGGGGGATCGGCCGAGCGCCTCATCTGAGAGACTCGGCCGATGCCCCGCACCGACACCATGCGCCTGCGCCCGCTGTCACCTGGCGACGAACACGTCTTCGCCGACTGGGCACACGATGAGGAGTTCCGGGTGGCCAACGGCTGGCCGGAGCGCGACCGTGACGGTCACCTCCGCCACTGGCGCCGGTTGATCGATGCCCCGCCGCCCGAGCTCATCAGGCTCGCGGTGGAGCTCGACGAAGAGGTCGTCGGCTACGCCGATATCCACGGCCTGGCCCCCGACACCCGTGAGCTCGGCATCGCCATCGGCCCCAGTTCGCGGTGGGGCCAGGGCCTCGGGCAGCGGGCCATCAAGACCGCGCTCACCTACGGCTTCTCCGTCCTCGATCTGACCCGGATCTGGGCCGAGACCCACGAGACCAACACCCGAGCCAAGAAGCTCTTCCACGCGACCGGCTTCATCGAGACCGGCCGCCACGGCACCGACACCTACCGCGGCGAGGACGTCGGCCTCGTCCAGTACGCCGTCGAGCGCCCCTACTAGTCGGCGATGCGTACGGGCTTCTTCTGCGGGTAGCCCTCAGGGAGGAGCATCGTGCCGTCCTGGTGGCGGTAGAGCACCTGCCAGTGCCAGTAGAGGTCATACGCAGCGGACTCGCGTTTCATCTGCTCGGCGTAGGCGCTGACGGCCGCCACGTAGCGATCGGAGTGGTTGTAGGACCACAGGGCGCCGGCCATGTCGCCAGGGGCGCCGTTGTTGGCGAGCATGCGGCCGGCGGCCATGATCGCGTCGGCGGGATCGTTGATGTCGCCACCGGCGCCGTACTGGGCGAAGGTCGAGGGCAGGAACTGCATCGGGCCTTGGGCGCCCGCGGTGCTGGTGCCGCGGATGCGGCCCATGCGGGTCTCGACCAGGTGTACGGCGGCGAGGTACTCCCACGGCGTCCCCGTCTCCTGCTGCGCCTTGCGGTAGAGCGGGCGCAGCTCCTCCGGCGTCGGCGGCGTCAGGATCTTCCAGTCCGGGAGCTTGGGCTGGGGATCGGTCATCACCATGAGCTCGCGTGCCGCGGCGATGTCTGACTCGAGCTGGGCGCGGTCGGCGCGGCCGAGCGCGCCCAGCACGTCGTCGGCCTTCGCCTTCGACCCACGGGCGAGGTCGCGGGCGGTCGTCTGCTCGAACAGCGCGGCCTCACGTACGTCCTCGGCTCCTGGCTTCCCGGCGGCGACCGTCGCCATCGCCTGGGCGAGGCGATCTGCCAGTGGCACCGACGCGTCGTCGAGCGGGACCGTCGTCGGTGACGGGACGGGCGTCGAGGACGGGGCTCGTGATGACGCCGACGGGCTGCCGGCCGGATCCGAGGACGGCTCACCGCCACAGCCGGCGACGAGCGCCAGGGCTGTGACGGTGGTCAGGACAGCGAGCCGAGTGCGCACGCGATCGACGCTACCCGACGGCCGACTACGCGCCGCTGCGGCCGATGCTCTGCCCGATGATGGCCGCGAGCTCGGCCGGCTTGGTCAGCTGCGGCCAGTGCCCCGTGGGCAGGTCGACGAAGGTCGCGTCCTTGTGCTTCGGGATGGCGGCGACCGACTCGGTGCCGTCGGCGATCCACTCCTTGAGGTCGGCAGCGGTGTATTCGGGGCAGACGAACACCGCCGGGACCGAGTAGCGACGTTCGTCGCCGAGCTCGAACGGCTCGGAGGTCAGGCTGGCGGGGGAGGGGCGCAGCAGCGCCTCGAAGGTGGCGCGGTGCAGGTCGCGTACGTCGGCCTCGTCGAACTCCTCCCACGGCACCGGCGGCAGGTCGGCGCCGTCGGTCGGGAAGTTCTTAGCCGGGATCATGCCGGGCTCCGACGGCCAGCCGCCGACGTAGACCACGGCGGCGACCTTGTCGACGCGGGCGTCGAGGGCCGCACCGGCCACCGCACAGCCCATCGAGTGGCCGACGAGGATCACCTGCGCGGCCGACTCGTCGATGGCGGCCACCACGGCAGCGACCTGGTCGGCGACGTGCACGCCGGATCGGTCGGTCTCGGCCGACTCGAGGCCTGGCAGGGTGAGCGGCCGCGGGGTGTGGCCGGCGTCGGTCAGATGGGGGACGACGAGGTCCCATGAGGAGGCGTCCAGCCAGAGGCCGGGTACGAGAACGATGTCCATGCGGCGATCCTCTCCCTGGTTCCGGACGATCTGCTTCCTCGACTCAACTGCATCTGAGAATCAGCCGGCTTTCGAACAAAAGAACGGCGACCACCGCAAGGCGGTGGTCACCGTTTCTGGGCGCCCGAGACAGCTGACGCCAGGTCGTTCAGCGAGCGCCGGCGACCTCCAGTAGCTCCGCGACCTCGTGGGCGCGGCAGTCGCAGTCGGAGTCGCACGGCAAGAAGCGGTGACGTGCGTGACCGCAGTCGCGGCACGGCATGTCGTGAGAAAGCGTGAAGCTCTGCACCTCAACGGTGTCCCACATAATTAATTCATCCCCCAGAGAATGTTGGTCGGTCTTTATCGGTGAAGCTGCCTGATATGTAACACGATAATCCTCGACTTCGGAAGAGCTCGGACAACACGCCGAGACAATGTTTTCCCTGGTCAGTCGACCGATATGATTATTCGGTCGACCGATAGATAAACTCATAAGGGGCTGCTGTTGATGCCGTGTGGGCGTCCGCTTTACATCGCACACGAACGCGCTCTCACGTGTTGACGGAATGAAAACAGAACGCAGACCTGCAGGTCACAACCCACAAGGTGGCGTCAGTCCAGAGGCCGGTTCCGGAGTGCAGAACGCCCAGAGGCGAAGGTCCCGGCCGTCCTGGCTGACCCGGCATGGTCGGCGTCTGCGGCCACTCTGAGGGAATCTCGCGGGACTGTTGAGAGTTCTACTAGTCGTGAAGAACATCGGATTCTTGTCTTTCGGCCACTGGACACCGTCGCCCTACTCGCAGACGCAGTCGGCACGGGACGCGCTGATCCAGGGGATCGAGCTCGCGGTTGCCGCCGAGGAGCTGGGAGTCGATGGTGCGTACTTCCGGGTCCACCACTTCGCCCGCCAGTACGCCTCGCCGTTCCCGCTGCTGTCCGCGGTCGGCGCCCGCACCTCGAAGATCGAGATCGGCACCGGTGTCATCGACATGCGCTACGAGAACCCGCTCTACATGGCCGAGGACTCGGCGGCCGCCGACCTGATCTCCGGCGAGCGCCTGCAGCTCGGGATCAGCCGCGGTTCACCCGAGCAGGTCATCGAGGGGTGGCGCTACTTCGGCTACGACCCCGGCGAGAACGCCTCCGAGGCCGACATGGCCCGTGCTCACACCGAGACGTACCTCAAGATCATCGAGGGCGCGCAGTTCGCCGAGCCCAACCCGCGACCGATGTTCCCCAACCCGCCCGGCAAGCTCCGGGTCGAGCCCTACTCCGAGACCCTGCGCGACCGGATCTGGTGGGGTTCGACCTCGCTCGCGACCGCACGCTGGGCTGCGGGGCTCGGGATGAACCTGCAGAGCTCGACCCTCAAGAACGACGAGAACGGCAAGCCGTTCCACATCCAGCAGCGCGAGCAGATCGAGGCCTTCCGCGAAGCCTGGAAGGAGGCCGGCCACGAGCGCGAGCCGCGGGTCTCGGTCTCGCGCTCCATCTTCGCCCTCGTCAACGAGGAGGACCGGCGCTACTTCGGCCTCGACCGGCAGACGAAGGACCAGATCGGCAACATCGACGACCAGACCCGCGCGATCTTCGGACGCTCGTACGCCGCCGAGCCCGACGTCCTGGTCGAGGAGCTGGCCGAGGACGAGGCGATCCAGGCCGCCGACACGCTTCTCCTCACCGTGCCGAACCAGCTCGGCGTCGACTACAACGCACATGCCCTGGAGAGCATCCTGACCCACGTAGCCCCTGGCCTCGGCTGGCGGTAGTAGGGAGATTGCGTGGGTAGGGCCGCCTGCTGCGCGCCACCCCTACCCACGCAATCTCCCTGCGGCCCGCGCAACTTCCGGGTCACAAAAGGGCGCATAATCGTTGTCAACCGCCCCACGTAGCCGCGCTATTGGCTACCGTGCACGGCGACCGTTATTCAAGG
>JALZDD010000101.1 GCA_030862715.1 Actinomycetota bacterium
CGACCCAGACCCGGATGGACGACGACCTCGAGCACCGCACCGCCACCGTCGGCCGGGTACACCCGCACGTCGAGGTGCGCGTCGTCGACCCGACCTCCGGCGCGGTGCTGCCCCGCGGCGAGGCGGGCGAGTTCCAGACCCGCGGCTACTCGGTGATGCTCGGCTACTGGGCCGACGAGGAGAAGACCAGGCCGGCGATCGACGACGAAGGCTGGATGCACACCGGCGACCTCGCCGTGATGAACCCCGACGGCTACTGCAGCATCGTCGGCCGGATCAAGGACATGGTCATCCGCGGCGGCGAGAACATCTACCCCCGCGAGATAGAGGAGTTCCTCTACACCCACCCCGACATCGAGGATGTCCAGGTCATCGGCGTCCCCGACGAGACGTACGGCGAGGAGCTCTGCGCCTGGGTCCGCCTGCGCTCGGGCGCCGAGCGGATGACGGCCGAGACCCTGAGGGCGTACGCCACCGGCAAGCTCGCCCACTACAAGATCCCGCGCTACGTCCTGGTCGTCGAGGAGTTCCCGATGACGGTGACCGGCAAGGTCCGCAAGGTCGAGATGCGGGAGAAGACCGTCTCCGAGCTCGGACTCTAGGACCTCAGGTCAGTGAGGCTGCCGCGACCGCGGTGTCCTCGCCGACGAGGGTGATCTCGACCCGCTCGACGTCAGCGATCGGCACCGCGGAGGAGGCGTCCAGACCGAGCGTCTCCCCACCCGACCAGGTCCACGACCCGGCGACGGTGCGCGCGCCGTCGCGGCCGACCAGCACCAGGTCGTACGTCACCGGCTCACCCGGATAGTCGGACGGCCCCGGCGGGCTCTTGCCGGGCTCGGGCGGGTAGTGGCAGCTCCACTTGAGCTTGGTGCCCCACGAGGTCGGGGTGACGACGAGCTGGGCCCACATGTCGACGCTGCCCACGGGCCGCAGGTCGACGGTGCGTACGTTCACGCCGGCAGAGTCCGAGGGTGACGGCGTGGCGGACGTCGAGGGCGCCGCGATCGGCTGCTGGGAGCCGTCTCGACCGAGCACCAGGCCACCGATCGCCGTGCCGCCGGCGAGGAGCACGACGGCGGCCGCGACCGCGAACGCCCGGCGGCGCAGCCGCGACCGGCGTACGGCCCCGGCCAGCTCTGCCAGCGGCGGCGTCGCGACCTCGGCAGTCTCCTCGAGCAGCTCCTCGGCCTCTTCGCGTGAGAGCGCGCCGAGCAGCCCGGGCATTCCGGCGAGCTCGGCGACGGCGTCGTGGCACACGCTGCAGCTGGTCAGGTGCCGCTCGTAGGCCCTCCGGTCGCTCGGGCTCAGCGCCCCGAGCACGTAGGACGCGTCCCAGTCGGCGTACGTCTCGTGTGCGGAGGCGTCCAGGTCGTCGTTCATGAGGTGACCCCCTTCTCTTGCAGGGCGAGACGCAGAGCTCGCAGACCGTAGTGCAGCCGGGACTTGACCGTGCCGGGCGGGACGTCGAGCTCATGGGCGAGCTCGGCGACCGACCGGCTGCCGTAGTAGGCGCCCACCACCACCGCACGGTGATCGGGGGAGAGCGCGAGCAGCGCATCGGCGACGACCCAGGAGTCGAGCACCGCCTGGGTCTCGTCCGCCCGCGTCGCCTCTGGCGGCGACTCCGCGGAGTACTCCCGTTTCCGGCGCGCGCTGCGCAGGTCGTCGATGACGAGGTTGCGGGCGGTGGTGAACAGCCAGGCGCGTACGCCCTCGTCGGGCCGCTGCAGCACCTCCGGGTGACGCCAGGCGCGCAGCAGCGTCTCCTGGACCACGTCGCGCGCCTCCTCGGCGTCACCGGTGCGGCGTACGACGTAGCGGTAGAGCGCCTCCGAGTGGGCGTCGTGCACCGCTACGAGCAGCTCGTCCTCCGCACCCATGTCACCTCCCGCATGCCCCAAGGATCCCAGAGTCCCGGATCAGCCCTTGGCCAGGTCGAGCGAGAACTCCACGCTGCCGGTGTCCTCGACGCTCACGAAGCCCAGGTTCGGAGCCTCGACACCGAAGTCCGCGAAGGTGATCGGCACGCTGCCGACGACCTGGAGCGCGTTGGTGCCGTCGCCGCCGACCTCGGCGTCCACGGTCACCGACTTCGTCTCACCGTGCACGGTGAGGTCGCCGACGAGCTCGACCTCGGTCGCACCCTCCTCGAGGGCGGCGGGCTCGGTCAGCTCGAAGGTGGCGGTGGGGAACTGGTCGGCCTCGATCGCGTTCTCGCGGAAGTAGCCGTCGCGGTTGCCTGAGTCGGTGGCGATCGTGGCCACCTTCACCTCGATGTTCGCGTCGGTGACCTCGCCCTCGGTGATGGTGACCTGGCCCGTCACATCCTCGGTGCGGCCGGTGACGGTGACGTCCTCGCCCCGGAGCACCTCGTCGACCCGGTAGCCGGCGTAGGAGCCGTCCGAGACCGTCCAGGTCCCGCTGCTGTCGGCCCCGTCCGCGGGCGCCGCTGACGCGCTGAGGCTGGGCTCGTCCGCGACCGATTCCTCGGCCCGGTCCGCGTACCAACCGGGTCCGAAGATCGCCGCGACGCCTCCGACCACGACCACTGCCGCACCGACCCCGATTGCTGCTTTCGTACGTGTCCGCACGCCGTTTCCTCTCGCCTGGAGGCTGACCCGATGCCGGCCTTCACCCCTACTACGGAGCGCGGTGGCGAACGGTTCAAACAACTTCCAGTGACGGGTGACACAATCGGCAGCGCCCTCTCTCGACCCCAAGGAGACCCCATGCCCCAGACCCCGCTCGAGCTCTTCGGCACCGAGGCCCTCATCGGCGATGAGGACCGCGCGATCCGCGACACGGTCAGATCCTTCGCGGAGAAGGAGATCAAGCCGCACCTGGCCGACTGGTTCGAGGCCGGCGAGGTCCCGGTCCGCGAGCTCGCTCCGGAGCTCGGCAAGCTGGGCGTCCTCGGGATGCACCTGGAGGGCTACGGCTGCGCCGGCACCTCGGCGACGGCGTACGGCCTGGCCTGCCTGGAGCTCGAGGCGGCCGACTCCGGAATCCGCTCGCTGGTCTCCGTGCAGGGTTCGCTGGCGATGTTCGCGATCTGGAAGTGGGGGAGCGAGGAGCAGAAGCAGGAGTGGCTGCCGCGGATGGCGGCCGGCGAGGCGATCGGCTGCTTCGGTC
>JALZDD010000106.1 GCA_030862715.1 Actinomycetota bacterium
GCCCGGTGCGCACCAGGAGCTGGTCGTCGGCGACCACCACCCGGATGATCCCCTGGCTCGTCACCGCGACACCTCGCGCGGCAGGGTCGCCTCGACGGTCCAGCCACCGGCCGGGTCCGGCCCGGCCTGGCACACGCCACCGAGGAGCTTGGCCCTCTCCGCCATCCCGAGCAGGCCATAGCCCACGTTGGTCGAGAGGCGGGCCGCTTCTCCGTCGTCGTGCACACGCACCTCGACGACGCCGGCCTCGCCCCGGACCTCCACGCTGACCCTCGTCGGGTAGAGGGCGTGCCGGATCGCGTTGGTGACCGACTCCTGACAGATCCGGTACACCGACACCTCGACCGGCTGCGGCAGGTCGGCGAGATCGCCCACGCACCGCACCCGCACCAGGGGGCTCATCCGGGTCAGCTCGTCCAGATCGCCGATGCCCCGCTGCGGTGCGTAGTCGGCCGCGTCGTCCCCGTCGCGGAGCACCCTGACCATCGTGCGCATCTCGGACAACGTACGCGACGCCTCGGCCTCGATCACGGCCAGCGCCTCGAGGGCCGCGGCCGGGTCGGTGGCCGCCACCGCTCGCCCCGCCTGGGCCTGGATCGCGATGGCGGAGACGTGGTGCGCAACGGTGTCGTGCAGCTCGCGGGCGAGGTCGCCGCGCTCAAGGGTCCTGACCTGCTGGACCTCGCGCTGGCGCGCGACCGCGCGGTAGCGCATCGCGGCCCCGAGAGCGAACGACGCGACCACCACGGTGGCGCCGCCGATCAGGTCCCCGAAGTTCTCGGTCGCGGCGAGTCCCAGAGTCACCGGTACGGCGACGATCGCCGTACCGATCAGAGCCTCGCGTCCTGATGCCCAGCGGTACAAGGAGTAAGGCAACAGCAGGACGCAGGCCATGGTGTTGAGCCCCACCTCTCCGACGCCGTAGAAGATCGTCGGGATCTGCAGCGCCATCGCACCGCCGCCGAAGCCGACCGCGGTCGCCAGGAGTGGATGCGTACGCCGCCAGAGCAGGATTGGGATCACCAGGAGCGTGACCACGGTGGCCAAGGGGCGCCACAGCACGTCGGGGCGGAGGATCGCCTCGCCCACGGCCGTGACCAACAGGGCGCCGACCAGGGCCCAGTCCCACCACATCCGCGCTGGCGGGTCTGGGGCACGGGGCTCGGCCAGGACTGAGCGGACGAAGGCGGTCACCACCTCTCGACCCTAGCGAGCAGACGGCCTCGTCGTACGGGGCACAAGCATGATCCTCTCCTCGTACTTTCGGCCGAGGAGCCCACCGCTCCTTGGCCCGATGTGGATCGTACGTCGCCGGGCCACGGTGGAGGCATGTCAGATTTCCTCTACCGGCTGGGCCGGTCAGCCGCGACCCGTCCCTGGACCGCCATCGGCGCCTGGGTCCTTCTCGCGCTCGTCGTCATCGCCTCCTCCGTCGCCTTCGGGCGCGAGCTCGAGGAGAGCTTCGAGGCACCTGGCCTCGACTCCTACCAAGCCGCAGAACTGCTCTCCGAGACCCAGGCCGACGAGGGCGGGATCACCGCCCACGTCGTACTCGAAGCGCCGGACGCCACGACGCAGGTGGCTCCCGTGGAGGCGGCCCTCGCGGAGCTCCCCCAGGTGCTGGGTACGTCCAGCAGCGTCTCGCCGGACGGTGACATCGCGCTCGTGCGGGTGCAGTACCCCGCGATCGAGCACCTCGATGCCTCCGACCTGGACAACCTCAAGGAAGCCGTCGCCGATCTGCGCGACGACTCGTCGCTGACGCTGGAGACCGGAGGCGACCTGTTCTTCGCGTTCGAGGAAGCACCCACCGGGCTCGGCGAGGTGGCGGGAATCGTCGTCGCGATGATCGTCCTGCTGATCGCCTTCGGCTCCTTCGTCGCGATGGGGCTGCCGATCGGCATGGCGCTGGTCGGTCTGGTCATCGGCATCACCTCGATGAAGCTGGTGACCTACCTGATCGACATCCCGGCATGGGCGCCGGAGCTGGCGGCCATGGTCGGGCTCGGCGTAGGTATCGACTACGCACTCTTCCTGGTCACCCGGCACCGCGAGAACCTGGCTCAGGGCATGCCGGTCCCCGAATCGGTGGGCCGAGCCTTGGCGACCGCGGGACAAGCAGTGATCTTCGCCGGCGGCACTGTCGTCGTTGCCATCCTCGGGCTGCTCGTCGCGGGGATCCCGTTCGTGACCGGTGGTGGGGTCGCCATCTCCGCGATGGTGCTCGTGATGGTGCTCGCCTCGGTCACCTTGCTGCCGGCACTTCTCGGGCTGGCTGGCCACCGGATCAACGGACGCCGGCGACGGGATGGGGCGCACCGGCCGAGCACCGGCTGGTACCGGTGGGGCGCTCACGTGACCCGCAACGCGACGGCGTACCTCGTCGGCGGAGCGGTCTTCATGATCGCCTTGGCCGCACCTGTTCTCGCGCTCAACCTGGGCTTCCCGGACGACGGGACCAAGCCCGAGTCGAGGACCGAACGCCGCGCCTACGACCTGATCGCCGACGGTTTCGGGCCTGGCGCCAACGGGCCTCTGGTGATCGCGGTCGACATCTCGCAGGACAAGTCCGCCGTGGCGCCGCTGGCCGAGGCGATCGCCGCCGACCCGGGCATCACCGCGGTCGCCGAACCGACCATCGATCTCGCTGCCGGCGTGGCGACGCTGGTGGCTCAGCCGACGACCTCGCCCCAGGACGTCGCCACCCAGGAGACCGTCACGAGGCTGCGCGGTGAGGTCTTCCCGACGGTGCTCGACGGCAGCTCGGCGACCGCCCATGTCGGCGGACAGACCGCCACCTTCGCCGACCTCGGCGACCGGGTGCAGGAGCGGATGCCGCGTTTCGTGGCGGCCGTGCTGCTGCTGTCGTTCCTCCTGCTCACGCTGCTGTTCCGGTCGGTGCTGGTGCCGCTGAAGGCGGTCGTGCTGAACCTGCTGAGCGTCGGTGCGGCGTACGGCGTTCTCGTGATGGTCTTCCAATGGGGCTGGGCGGCCAGCCTGATCGGCGTTGAGTCGACGGTGCCGATCGTGTCCTTCATCCCGCTGTTCATGTTCGCGATCCTGTTCGGTCTCTCCATGGACTACGAGGTGTTCCTGCTGTCGCGGGTACGCGAGGAGTACCGCCGCCACGGCGACAACACCCGCGCGGTCATCGAAGGCATCGCCGGCACCGGCCGCACCATCACCGCAGCCGCGCTCATCATGGTGGCCGTCTTCTCCGGCTTCGTCCTCGGCAGTGACCCGGTGGTGAAGATGATGGGAGTGGGCCTGGCCACGGCCATCTTCCTCGACGCGACCGTCGTGCGCCTGATGCTGGTCCCCGCGACCATAAAGCTTCTGGGCAACGCGAACTGGTGGCTGCCCAAGTGGCTGGATCGGCTCCTGCCCGAGCTGGACTCTGCGTCGGCGGAAGAGCCTGTCGAGGTAGAGGCGGGCCGTACGTCGGTTGCTTCCCGACCCAACGTCTGAGCACCTGCCTCATTTGGGAAGCCCCCAGATTGGCGTATAGCAACGAGTCAAGGCCCGACAGATGATGAAACTGCTAGCCCTAAAACGACATCTCGGCCTTCCGGCCTTTCGTCTGGTTGAGCGGACCGCCAAC
>JALZDD010000149.1 GCA_030862715.1 Actinomycetota bacterium
TCTGCGGCCGGCCGTGCTTGCCGGGGATGGCCCGGGTGCCGGCCTGCCCCTCCTTGAGAAGTACGTCCAGAGCGGCCGCGTCACCGGTGCCGACCGCCGCGATCATCTCGTCGAGCTGCGCGCGCACCTCGGTGAGCAGGTCGGTCACAGCACGGGCGTTGCCGGCCACGATCTGGCCGTAGAGACCGGGGTCGCCGGCGGCGACCCGAGTCACGTCGCGTACCCCCTGGCCGCTGAGGCCGAGGTGTCCCTCCGGTGCCACCGCGAGCCGGCCGGCCACCAGGGCGGCCATCAGGTGCGGGACATGGGAGGTGCGGGCGACGGCCTGGTCGTGGTCCTCCGGGCTGAGGGTGAGCGGAACGGCACCGCACAGCGCGGCGAGTGCGCCGACGAGCTCGGTCGCCTCGGGGTCGGCCTCCGCGTGCGGCGTCACCGCCCAGGGCCGCCCCTCGAACAGGGTCGCGGTCGCGGCCAGCGGCCCGGAGCGCTCGCTGCCGGCCATCGGGTGGCCGCCGACGTAGCGGTGTACGTCGCCGGGGCCGTGCTCGCGCACGTAGGCCAGCGGTGATGCCTTCACGCTGCCGACATCGGTCACGACGGCGTCGGGACTGTCGGCGAGCGCGCGGGTGATCACCTCGCCGAGGTGGGCCGGCGGGACCGCGACGACAACCAATTGCGGCGTGTCGCCGGGCTTGCGGCGGCGGCCGGCCCCGAGGCCGGTCGCCGTGCGTACGTGGCTGGCGACCGAGTCGCTCAGGAGCACGTCGAGGCCGGCGGAGGCGCAGGCGAGCGCGACCGAGGTGCCGAGCAGGCCGACACCGACGATCTCGACCGGGCCGGTCAGAGTCGACAGCCCTCCCCCTGCTTCCCCGGTCTGTGTCATGCCTCCAAGGCTAAAGGGTCGGTGCCGCCGGACCCTCCTCGTCTCAGCGCTTGTGGTGCGCTATCGCGATCGGCGACCACGGTGTGCGATATCGCGTGGCGATCACGAAGGCTGGTAGCTGCCGATGGACCAGGAGTTGCCCTCCGGGTCGGTGACCGTGCCGCCCCGGCCGCCGTAGTCCTGGCCGACCATGGCCCGCTCGACGGTGGCTCCGGCGGCGACCGCCTTGTCGAAGACGGCGTCGGGGTCGTCGGTGACCAGGTAGGCGGAGGAGACACCCGTGTTCTTCATGCCCCCGTCCTCGCGTACCTGTCCGAACATCAGCCCGCCTCCGCCGGGCCAGAGCCATTCCGCGTGGTGCACGATGCCACCCTCGCGGTAGGTGGCGTGCTCGACGAAGCCGATTGCGCTCAGCCACGTCATCATCGCCTCGGCGTCCTGGAACGCCATCGACTGCCAGTACTTGATCTTCGCTACATCGAACTTCTGCTCAGTGCTCATGCGTCCGAGTCAACCGCCTGGGCGTCGGCCAGGTCTTGAACGAATGGGAACTCCTCGCGCAGCCAGGTCGTCGGCGTACAGCCACCGAACTCCTGCCATTCCCGGGTCAGGTGCGCCTGGTCGGCGTAGCCGCAGACTGTCGCCGCCCGGGCCAGCGGCATCCGGCCGACGAGGCCGCGGGAGCGGTCGAAGCGCGCCAGCCGCTGGAACTGCTTCGGCGCGACGCCGGTCTCGGCACGCACCAGGTCTCTGATCCTCCGCCGGCTGTAACCGACGTCGTCAGCCACTTCCTGCACCCCCGCTCCCCCGGTCAGCAGGGCCAGCGCACGCCCGACCTCCGCCCTCGGTCCGGGCTCGCCATGGCGGGCCAGCGCCTCGACCAGGCTGCTCACGACCAACCGTGCCCACTGCCGCGGATCGGCCTCGGCCAGCCGCTCCGGAAGATGACGTACGCCGCCAGGTGCCGCAACCTCGTCGAGGGCGAGGAGCTCGCCGCGCCACGCCGCGGCCGGCATCCCGAACAGCGCCCGCACCCCCGCAGTGGTCAGCCCCAGCTGCACGCCCCGCTGGTAGCCGGGATGATGGATGGCCGCCGGCCGAGTGTGCAGCCCGGAGACCAGTGACCACGCCGTCACCGGCTCCGTACCGCTCCCCCACGAGGCCACCAGCGGCTCGTCGACCGGCAGCACGAACGTGATCTCGGTCGACGGCATCCCCCGGTGCACCCCCGGCGCCCCGAAATCGACGTCGTAGGCGACCAACGAGGTGACATAGGGCCGCAGCACCTCCGGCACGGTCATGTCTCGATGGTGCCACGATCCCCGCGGGTTGCCCATGCACTATCGCCGCTCACGGGAATGGTGTGCGATAGCGCGGGGCGGTGTGGCGCGTCGGGCCGACAGCCCAAAATCTCACCAGGAAACATCAACCGCCCGAGACACATACGCCGCCTTCATCACCGCAACCAGATCATCGACAAGGACCAGCCGCTCAACCCCCGCCGAAACGCCACGTACTTGAACCTGCCCTGCATCAGCCTCGGCAGCCCCGATGACCGCGATCAGCGGCTCCCGCCGACGACGAGACTCGCGGATCCGGGCACCGAGCGAGCCGCCGGCGTCCAGACGCGGACGAAGCCCCTCGGCAACCAGCGCATCGACGAGCCCCCGGGCAGCAGCGTCCTGATCCGCGGAGACAGGAAGGACGGCGATCTGGGCAGGCGCCAGCCACAGCGGAAGACGACCCTGGTAGCGCTCCAGGAGCGCGGCCGTGACGCGCTCCATCGACCCGACGGTGCCTCGGTGAACCATCACGACCCGCTGCTGCGAGCCGTCGGCGGCGGCATAGCTCAGGTCGAACCGCTCGGGCTGGTTGAAGTCGACCTGGACGGTGGCGATGGTCTCCTCCTGTCGAAGTGGCGCCCGAGACGATCCACTCTGTCCCGCAGGGTCGACGACCTGCAGGTCGAGCTTCGGTCCGTAGAAGGCGGCCTCGCCCAGCGCCACCACGACCTCGACGCCAGCCTCGGACGCTGCCTTCCGCAGCGCCTCCTCGGCACCGTCCCACTGCTCGGCGGAGCCGAGGTAGGACGGGGAGGCGTCGCGGAGGGAGAGGCGTACGTAGTCGACCCGTAGGCCGAGGATCTCCTGGGCCCTCAGAGCCGAGCGCAGCGCCTTCGCCGCCTCCTCGGCCACCTGGTCGGGACGGCAGAAGACATGGGTGTCGTCGAGGTTGATCTGGCGTACGCGGCTCAGCCCCGAGAGCACCCCGGAGCGCTCGGCACGGAACATCGGGGCGAGCTCGTGCAGCCGGATCGGAAGCTCGCGGTAGGAGTGCTGGCAGGCCTTGTAGACCAGCGCATGGTAGGGACAGTTCGCGGGACGCAGCACGAGCTCGTCGCCGCTCTCCCCCGCCGGACCCGATCCCATGGCCATCGGTGGGAACATGTCGTCGGCGAACTTCGCCCAGTGACCCGAGCGCTCGAAGAGCGCACGTTTCCCGAGCACCGGAGTCTTGACCGGTACGCAGCCGTCGGCCCGGGCCAGGTCGGCGGCGAGCCGCTCCAGCTCGGCGAAGATGACGGCTCCGTCGGGCAACCAGAGCGGCAGCCCGGAGCCGGCCAGCGGGTCGGTGGCGAAGATGGCGAGGTCGCGGTTGAGGTCGCGATGATCGAGGTTCATGGGTGGCTCCTGGGTCTAGGCCCGGAGCATCGCCACCAGAGACGAGACCCGCCCCGGAGCACTGCTCCGGGGCGGTCTGCGAAAAGTGGACAGCAGGTCAGCGCCGGAGTGGGTCCGGCGTCGTCGTGCTCATCGCGCGCTGCTGCATGCCGATCACCTTAACGGCTCGGGCCGGCGTACGCACCAGGGTTTCGGGCCCTCAGAGCTCGGTGGTGTCGAGGAGCTCGCCTAGCTCCTCGCGGGAGAGATCGCGCATCTCGCCAGGCTTCATGGTGCCCAGCCGGACCGGGCCGATCCGGGTGCGGGTCAGCCGGGTGACCGGATGGCCGAGGTGGTCGAGGAGGCGCCGCACGATGCGGTTACGACCCTCGTGGATGACCAGCTCGATGATCGACTTGTCCTTGCGGGTCTCCATGATCCGGGCCTTGGTCACCGTGACCGGGCCGTCCTCGAGGGTGACGCCGGCGAGAAGCCGCTTGCGTACGTTCGGGAAGATCTCGCCGGATACCTCGGCGACGTAGGTCTTGTCGACCTCGTAGCTGGGGTGGGCCAGCCGGTGGGCGAAGTCACCGTCGTTGGTGAGGATGATCAGGCCCTCGGTGTCGGTGTCGAGGCGGCCGACGTGGAAGAGACGCTCCGGGCGGTCGGCGACCAGGTCGGAGAGGTTGCGGCGGCCCTCCGGGTCGCTCATCGTCGAGACCACGCCCCGTGGCTTGTTGAGGGCCAGGTAGACCTTGCCGGAGATCGGCGGGAGCCGCTTGCCGTCGACGCGTACGACGTCCTTGCCGGGGTCGACCTTGGTGCCGAGGCGGGTGACGACCTCGCCGTTGACCTCGACGGAGCCGTTGAGCATCAGGATCTCGCTGCCGCGCCGCGACGCGATGCCGGCCAGGGCCAGCAGCTTCTGGAGCCGGATCAGGCCCTCGTCGTCCAGCGGCAGATCTTCTCGCTCAGGCAGGTCGCTCACGTCTGCGATTCTGCCGTATCCGTCGAGTCATCCCCATTTGCCGCGCTCTCTTCGGGCTGCGCCGCCAGCGCCTCCTGGCTGACCTGCTCGGTCAGCTCCTCCTCCATGTCCGCGAGGTCAGGGAGATAGGGAGCCAGCTCCGGCAGCTCGCCGAGGTCGGTGATGCCGATCCGCTCGAGGAAGTAGCCGGTGGTGCGGTAGAGGTTGGCGCCGGTCTCGTGGTCCTGCCCGGCCTCCTCGACGAGGCCGCGGGTGAGCAGCGTACGCATGACGCCGTCGACGTTGACGCCGCGGATCGCGGAGACCCGGGCGCGCGAGACGGGCTGCTTGTAGGCGACCACGGCCAGCGTCTCCAGGGCCGCCTGGGTCAGTCGGGCCTGCTGTCCCTCGAGCACGAAGCCCTCGACGACGGCGGCGTACTCCTCGCGGGTGTAGAACCGCCAGCCGCCCGCGACGTTGCGCAGGTCGAAGCCGCGGCCCTGCTCGGTGTATTCGGCAGCCAGGGCCCCCAGCGCGTCGATCACCGCTGCCGTCGGGTGGCCGACCGCCGAGGCCAGCGAGGCGGCCGCCAACGGCTCGTCGGCGACCATCAGCACCGCCTCGAGCGCGGGCCGCAGGTCGGCGAACTCGATCGCCAGGGTCTCCTCGGTGGTCTCCCCCGTCGTCGCAGCCTCAGTCATCGTCCTTCTCCCCGTCATCGGCGCCACCCTCTGCGGGCGGCTGCCCCTCGAACTCGTCCTGGATCAGCTCATCGACATCGAGCGCCTCGTCGCCGGTCCAGCGTACGGTCAGCTCGCCCAGCGCGGTGACCTGGTCGAAGGCGACCGCGCCCTCGCGGAAGAGCTCCAGCAGCGAGAGGAACCGGGCCACGGTGGTCAGCGTGTCCGGCGAGTCGGAGCACAGGCTACGGAAGGTCACCTGCCCGCCGGCCCGCAGCCGCTCGATGACCAGCGCCGCCTGCTCCTTGACCGACACCTTCGAGCC
>JALZDD010000164.1 GCA_030862715.1 Actinomycetota bacterium
CGGCTCGCGCGCGAGGTCTCCTCGCTGCAGCGGGTGCGGAGCAGGTGGGTGGCCGGCGTGGTCGGCGCCGACCCGTGGGGTGAGGTGCCGTGGCTGGCGACCCGCTACGTGCCCGGGCCGACGCTGCACGACAAGATCATCAACGAGGGCGTGCTCTCGCGCGACGAGGTCGAGCAGCTGGCCAGCGACCTGGCCGAGGGCATCGCAGACTGCCATGCCGTCGGCGTCCTCCACCGCGACGTCAAGCCTGCCAACATCATCATGGAAGGGCGTACGCCGATCCTGATCGACTTCGGGCTGGCCCGCGTCGCCGACGACCCGAAGATCACCGTGACCGGCCTGCTGATCGGCACGCCTGGATACCTGCCGCCCGAGATCGCGGTCGGCGACCCGGCGACCCCCGCCTCGGACGTGCACTCGTGGGCCTCCGTGGTGGCGTACGCAGCGACCGGCCGCCCGCCCTTCGGCGAGGGCAACTCGATGAAGCTGATGGACCGCGCCCGGCGCGGTGAGCACGACCTGGAGGGGGTCCCCGAGCCGCTGCGCGGGCTGCTCGGCCAGGCGCTCTCGCCCGACCCCGCCGACCGCCCGACGCTGGACGAGGTGCGCGAGTGGCTGCGTACGCCGCGCCGTCCGTTCGTGCACAGGCCGGTCGAGCAGCTCTCGCTGAGCGACCGGGCCGAGCGCGAGAAGGCCACCACCCCGGCCGCACCGTTCATCCCTGCGCCTCAACTCAAGCCGCTCCAGGACAGCGGCTTGGAGAAGCTGCGCCGTGGGGCCATCTGGCTCGGTCTGCTCGCCTTCGCCGTCGGCCTCATCGCCGCGTTCCCGAGCATCGGTCTCTGGACCGTGCTCGGTGCGGCGTGGCTGATCCGCGCCGGCACGCTGGCGGCCGGCGATCTACGCCGCTGGCGGTGGTATCGCGGCCGCAAGTGGCATGACGCGCCCCGGCTTCTGATCGGCGCCCCTTGGCGGCTGGTCCGCTCGCTTCCGAAGACGTTCGTCGTCGGGGTGTGGGGTTTCGGGTTCGTGGTGGCGGCGGTGCTGATCGGCTTCGCCCTGCAGCTCTCACTCGAGGCGGCGCTGGGCTTCGCCGGTCTGGCGTTCGTCGTCGCGCTGTGGACCGGCTCCGGACGTGACCGGCTGCGTGACCCGGTTACCAAGGCGGTGCACCGGATCTCGGCGCGCTGGGTGCCGTGGATCCTGGGGTTCGCCGTGGTCATCACCCTCGCGCTCTTCCCGATCCAGACCCTCGCCGACGAGGGCTCGCAGTTCTCCGGCGGCGACGAGCCGTGGTGGGTCGAGGTCCTCGGCTGGTGAGACGCACGTCCCACGGAGAAAGATTTCGTGGCAGTATCAGGGCTATGACGACGTACGTCATCATCATTCGCTAGCGCGTCGAGCCTTGCCCGACGCGCCACCCTCTCGTTCCCGAGAGGGTTTTTTGTTGCCCAGCCCAGCCCGAGGACCCCGAGGACACAGAGCCATGGAATTCCACGTCTACGACACCACCCTGCGCGACGGTGCGCAGCAGGAGGGCCTCAATCTCAGCGTCGCCGACAAGCTCGCGATCGCCCGGCACCTCGACGGCCTGGGCGTCGGGTTCATCGAGGGCGGCTGGCCCGGTGCGAACCCGAAGGACACCGAGTTCTTCAAGCGGGCCGTCTCCGAGCTCGACCTCAAGCACGCGCGGCTGGCGGCGTTCGGGTCGACCCGCCGGGCCGGGGTCCGAGCGGCTGACGACCCGCAGGTCGCCGCGCTCCGCGACTCCGGCGCGTCGGTCGTCACCCTCGTCGCCAAGTCCCACGACCGCCATGTCGAGCTCGCGCTGCGCACCACGCTCGAGGAGAACCTCGCGATGATCCGCGACACGGTCTCCCACCTGCGCGAGGAGGGCCAGCAGGTCTTCCTCGACGCCGAGCACTTCTTCGACGGCTACCGGGCCAACCGCGACTACGCGCTGGAGGTCCTGAAGACGGCGTACGAGGCGGGTGCCGACGTGGTCGCGCTGTGCGACACCAACGGCGGGATGCTGCCGGGCTGGGTGGCCGACGTCGTCCACGACGTCCGCAGCACCACCCAGGGCGCGGTCGGGATCCACTGTCACAACGACACCGGCTGCGCGGTGGCCAACTCGCTGGCCGCCGTGGACGCCGGCGCGATGCACGTCCAGGGCTGCATCAACGGCTACGGGGAGCGTACGGGCAACGCCGACCTCGTCTCCGTGGTCGCCAACCTGCAGCTGAAGCTGGGTCGCGAGGTGCTGCCGACGGGGCTGCTGGGCGAGGCGACCCGCGTCGCCCACGCGGTGGCCGAGGTGACCAATGTGCCGCCCGCGGGCCGGCAGCCCTATGTGGGTGCCTCCGCGTTCACCCACAAGGCCGGGCTGCACGCCTCCGCGATCAAGGTCGACCCCAACCTCTACCAGCACATGGACCCGGCCGGTGTCGGCAACGACATGCGGCTGCTGGTCTCGGACATGGCCGGGCGGGCATCGATCGAGCTGAAGGGGCGCGAGCTCGGCTACGACCTCTCCGACGACCGCGACCTGGTCACCCGGGTGACCGAGCGGGTCAAGGAGGC
>JALZDD010000176.1 GCA_030862715.1 Actinomycetota bacterium
GGTCCTTGCCGTAGCCGGAGTGCTTGAAGCCGCCGTGGGGCATCTCGGAGATGTAGGGGATGTGGGTGTTGATCCACACCACGCCGAAGTCGAGGCGCTTGCTGACCCGCAGCGCGGTGGCGTGGTCCTTGGTCCACACGCTCGACGCGAGACCGTAGTCGACGTCGTTGGCACACCTGAGCGCCTCGGCCTCGTCGGCGAAGCCCTGCACCGTGATCACCGGGCCGAAGATCTCCTGCTGGATCTGTTCGTCGTCCTGACGGAGCCCGGCCAGGACCGTCGGCTGGTAGAAGTAGCCGTTCTCGCCGCCTTCGACTCGTGCCGGCGCGCCGCCGGCCGCGATCGTGGCGTGGTCCCGGAGGCGGTCGACCATGCCCGCGACCCGGGCGAGCTGGCCGGGGTTGTTGAGCGCGCCCACGTCCGTGTTGTCCCCGGGAAGGCCGACGGTGGTGTTCCGGGCCGCCTCAGCGAGGGCGGCCACGAACTCGTCGTGGATGCCGTCCTGGACCAGCACCCGGGTCGCGGCGGTGCAGTCCTGGCCGGCGTTGAAGTAGCCCGCCGCAGCGATGCCGGCGACCGCCTTGTCGATGTCGGCGTCGTCGAAGACGATCACCGGGGCCTTGCCTCCGAGCTCGAGGTGGACGCGCTTGAGGTCCTGTGCCGCGCTCGCGGCGACCTCCATGCCGGCGCGCACCGAGCCGGTGATGGCGACCATCTGCGGCGTCTTGTGCCGGATCAGCGCGCGGCCGGTGTCGCGGTCGCCGGTGACGAGGTTGAGCACGCCCGGCGGCAGGAACTCCTGGGCGAGCTCGGCCAGCAGCGCGGAGCTGGCCGGGGTGGTGTCGGAGGGCTTGAGCACGACCGTGTTGCCGGCGGCGAGGGCCGGAGCGATCTTCCAGGACATCATCGCGAGCGGGTAGTTCCAGGGCGTGACCTGCCCGATCACGCCGACCGGCTCTCGGCGGATCCAGGAGGTGTGGTCCTGTAGGTATTCGCCTGCGCTCTTTCCCTCCAGGGTCCGCGCGGCGCCCGCGAAGAACCGGAAGTGGTCGATCGTCGGCGGCAGCTCCTCCTCCAAGGTCAGCTGGAACGGCTTGCCGGTGTCCTTGACCTCCACGGCGGTCAGCTCCTCGGCACGAGCCTCCATCGCGTCGGCGATCCGGAGCAGAGCCAGGCTGCGCTCCTGGGGTGTGGTCTCGCCCCAGGTCTCGAAGGCCGCTGCTGCGGCGGCGTACGCCTCGTCGACGTCGGCCTCCCCCGACATCGCGGCCTGGGCGTAGACCTCGCCGGTGGCGGGGTCTACGACGTCGTACGTCGCGGCGTCGGCGGCCTCGCGCAGCTCGCCGCCGATCACGTTCCTGAAGGTCTGGTCAGCCATGCGGTAGAGACTAACTCCTTCCTGTAACAGGGATGTCACAACCGAATCCGAAGTGGATTTGACTGTTTGCTACTGATTCGCTTGCGAAAGCAAGATGCATTGGGTGACCATTGAGTCATGACCGGCAACTACGAGCAGCTGCAGCGCGACGCCAAGGACCATCTCTGGATGCACTTCACGCGGCATTCGAGCTACGCAGAGGCCGACGTGCCGATCATCGCCCGGGGTGAGGGCGCCTACATCTACGACATCGAGGGCAACCGCTACCTCGACGGGCTCGCCGGGCTCTTCGTCACCCAGGTCGGCCACGGGCGGGCGGAACTCGCTGACGCGGGCGCAGAGCAGGCCAAGCAGCTGGCCTTCCACCCGCTGTGGTCGTACGCGCACGAGCCGGCGATCGAGCTGGCCGCGCGGCTGGCCTCACTGGCTCCCGGCGACCTGAACAGGGTCTTCTTCACCAACTCCGGCTCCGAAGCCGTCGAGACCGCGTGGAAGCTCGCCAAGAACTACTTCAAGCTGCGCGGGAAGCCGGGCAAGCACAAGGTGATCGGGCGCAACATCGCCTACCACGGCACGACCCATGGGGCGCTGTCGATCACCGGCCTGGCCGACATCAAGGCGCCGTTCGAGCCGCTGGTCCCGTCGACCTTCCGGGTGCCGAACACCAACATCTACCGCGCCTCGGAGATCACCGGCGGCCTGATGGACGGGAGCGACCCGGAGGCGTTCGGACGCTGGTGCGCCGACCAGATCGAGGTCGTGATCCGCGCCGAGGGGGCGGACACCGTCGCCGCGGTGTTCCTGGAGCCGGTGCAGAACTCGGGCGGCTGCTTCCCGCCTCCCCCGGGCTACTTCCAGCGAGTGCGGGAGATCTGCGACGAGTACGACGTGCTCCTCGTCTCCGACGAGGTCATCTGCGCCTACGGGCGGCTGGGCACGATGTTCGGCTCGGAGCGGTTCGGCTACGTGCCCGACATGATCACCTCGGCCAAGGGGCTGACCTCGGGATACGCGCCGCTGGGCGCCACGATCATCTCCGACCGGCTGATGGAGCCGTTCCTCTC
>JALZDD010000186.1 GCA_030862715.1 Actinomycetota bacterium
CAGTCGGCCTTCGACACCGTGTTCCCCGGGGTCGGCGCGTCCTTCATCGCCATCTCGCTCGCGTTCTTCTGCTTCACGACGATGGTCGCCTACTACTACATGGCCGAGACCAACCTGCGCTTCATCGTCGGCCGGTTCGCAACCGTTCGGCTGGGCGGACAACGCGGGGTCCCGCTCGGGCGGGTCACCACGCTGGCGCTGCAGGCCGTCATCCTGGTCGCGTCCGCGTACGGCTGTGTGTCAACGGCCAGCGATGCCTGGACGCTCGGCGACATCGGCGTCGGTCTGATGGCGTGGCTCAACATCCTCGGGATCCTCGTCCTCCAGCAGCCGGCCTTCGCGGCGCTCCGGGACTACGAGCGGCAGAAGAAGCAGGGCCTCGACCCGGTCTTCGACCCACAGGCGCTCGGCATCACCGGGGCGACGTACTGGGAGACCTACGAGAGGCAGTCCGAGCGCGTCTAGCCTCACTCGCTTCCGGCGGGGCTTTCCAGCGGGACGTACTCGTGGGCGGTGAGGGCGCCGTTGGTCTCCAGCTCGACCGACTGGAGACCGACGGGGAGCCCGTCGGCGTAGGTGATCAGGGTGACCTCGGCGGTGCGGCGGATCTTCCCCATCGCGAAGGCGTACGCGGCGCCGCCGGTCGTGCCGTTGGTGTAGGTCCAGCCGATCTCACCGTTCTCGCCGATCACCTCGCTCGGCCCCAGGTGGACATGGCGGTGACCTCCGACGACGAGGGTCGCGCAGCCGCGACGCAGGGTCTCGCGTCCGAGCGAAGGATCGTGGACGAGGAGGGTCGCGACGGGCTTGCCGTCCTCCATCGAGGCACAGGCGATGTCGGCCAGCTTCTCGCCGGCCTCCTCGAGGGTGACGCCCTTCTCGTCGATCCAGTTGCCGAGGCCGCTGGTGCGCGGGTCGGGGACACCCAGCAGCGTCGAGCCGCCGGGGCCGTCGACGACCTCGCCGTCGAGCATGGTCCAGCCCCGGTCGGCGAGGTAGTCACCGACCGTCGGGCCGTGATCGTGGTTGCCGGTGACCGCCCACTTGTCCAGGCCGTCGCTGGCGTCGGTGAGCGAGTCGAGGGAGAAGGTCTCCCAGTCGGATCCGGTCGAGGTGTCGTCGCCCGCGTCGAGGATGCCGGTCGCGCCACCCTCGTCGGCGATCGCACGGACCACGGAGTCCATGCCGACGTTGTCGTGGCGGTCGGAGACGAGGACCGACACGGTCTCGTCCTCGCCCGGCTCGCGCAGCGCCAGGTCCGGGACCTTCGCCACGACCTTCTCGTAGAAGGTCCGGCTGGAGTTGTAGGTGTCGACGGCGCTGGCCACGAGGCGGCGGGTCTGGTTGGCGTAGGCGTCGCCACGGACCTCCACATCGGCCAGTTCCTCGGGCACAGGGATCGCGGTGCCGAGGAAGTCGGCGAGCGGGGTCCAGTCGCCGGCGACCGGTCCGGCCTCCTTGTCCGCGGCGGGCGCTCCGGCCTCGCCCCAGGGCTGCCAGACCGCGACCGCGAGCACCGCCACCGTGACCACGCCGATGCCCGCGGTGGTGAGACCGTGCCGGGTGCGGGCCGACTCCTTGATGCGTCTGCGCAGGTCAGCGCGGCGTTGGGAGCCGGGCAGCCACCACAGCACGACACCCCCGGCGACGATCGCCAAGGAGATCGCGGCGCCGCGGAGCACGGCCGCGACGAGCATCGACTCGACCTGCTCCACCACGACCGCGCGCTGACCGTCGGGGGCCGAGCCGAGGACCGCGTAGCGCTCGAAGAGCTCATCCATCGACCGCAGCTCGGTCTTCCCGAGGGTGACGTCGACGCCGACCGGGCCACCGACGTCCAGACGTACGTCGGGCAGCACCGGTCCGGTGTGGATGACGGCCTTCCCCGACAGCGTCGGGCGCAGGACCGAGTCGTGGCCGGCCAGGACCACCTGGCGTTCGCTGGACAGGAAGAGCCACGCGCTCAACGCCACGGCCAGCACGAGCCACAGCACTCCTAGCCCCGCCCAGAAGGCGAGGCCCCGAAACAGAGTGCGGCGAGAGATCAGCTGCGCGCCTCCGCGACCGTGTAGAGCACGACCGACGCGGCGACGCCGGCATTGAGGGACTCTACGGAGTTGGCCATCGGGATCGACACTATCTGGTCGCAGGTCTCCTGGACCAGGCGGGAGAGCCCGCCGCCCTCGGCCCCGACGACGATCACCAGCGGACCGTCGGCGAGGCCGTCACGGGCACCCAGCTCGGGCAGCGTGATGTCACCCTCCATGTCGAGCCCGACGACCATGCAGCCAGCGTCCTGGTAGGCCTTCAGCTGCCGGGTCAGGTTGACCGTCTGGGCGACCGGGATCCGCGATGCGGCGCCGGCGCTCGTCTTCCAGGCGGCGGCGGTCATCCCGGCCGCACGCCGCTCCGGGATCACCACGCCATGGGCTCCGAAGGCCGCGGCCGAGCGCACGATGGCGCCCAGGTTCCGCGGGTCGGTGACCTGGTCGAGCGCGACGATGAGCGCCTGCTCCCTGGCCTCGGCCGCGCGGTCGAGCAGGTCGTCGGCGTGGGCGTACTCATAGGCGGGGATCCGCGCCGCCAGCCCCTGGTGGCCGTTGAAGCCGGTCAGCCGGTCGAGCTCGACCTTGGTCACCTCGAGCAGCGAGATGCCCTTCTCGGCGGCGAGCATGAACGCCTCGCGCAGCCGCCCGTCCCGCTCGGCGCCCTCGGCGACGTAGAGCCCGTTGACCGGTACGTCCTCGCGCAGTGCCTCGACCACGGAGTTGCGTCCGATGATCCACTCGGCGTCGCCGGCGGCCCGCTTGCGCGGACCCTTGTTGCGCTGCTCCGAAGCCTGAGCCGCCTTGTGGGCCTTGTGGTAGGGCCGGTCCTTCGCCTTCGGCGTCGGGCCCTTGCCCTCGAGGCCCTTGCGGCGGTTGCCGCCGGTGCCGACCTGGGCACCCTTCTTGCGTCCCTTCGCGATCGCTCCGCGACGCTGGGAGTTGCCTGCCATCAGTTAACGCTCCATTTCGGACCCTCAGGGGTGTCCTCGATCTCGATCCCGGCGTCCTTGAGCCGGTCTCGCATGGCATCAGCGCGGGCCCAGTCCTTGGCGGCGCGCGCCTCGGCGCGCTCGTCCAGGACCCCGCGAACAAGTACGTCGAGCGCGCCGGTCAGCTTCTCGTCATCACCGCTGGCCGGACCCCACGCCGGGTCGGCGGGGTCCAGACCGAGGATGTCCAGCATCGCGCGCACGCTCGCGGCGACCCCACGCAGCGCCGGGCTGTCGCCGTCGGCGAGCAGCTTGTTGCCCTCGCGGACCACCTCGTGCAGGGCGGCCACGGCCGCCGGGGTGCCGAGGTCGTCGTCCATCGCGTTGACGAAGTCGGCGCAGGGCACGCCGTCGGCCGGGATCTCTCCGATCACAGACGCCGCGCGCTCCAGGAACCCTTCGATCCGCTGGAACCCGGCGGCGGCCTCGTCGAGCGCCTCGAAGGAGAACTCGACGTGGGACCGGTAGTGCGCCGCGACCAGGTAGTAGCGCAGCTCGATGCCGCGTACCTTCTTCAAGACTTCGGGGATCACCAGCGAGTTGCCCAGCGACTTCGACATCTTCTCGCCGGCCGTCGTGATCCAGGCGTTGTGGAGCCAGTAGCTCGCGAAGGGCCGGCCGGCAGCGCGCGACTGCGCCTGCTCGTTCTCGTGGTGCGGGAAGCGCAGGTCGATGCCACCGCCGTGGAAGTCGAAGGCGGGACCGAGGTACTTCCCGGCCATCGCCGAGCACTCGATGTGCCACCCGGGCCGTCCCAGACCCCAGGGCGAGGGCCAGGAGGCTGTCTCCGGCTCGGAGACCTTCCGTCCCTTCCACAGCGCGAAGTCACGAGGGTCGCGCTTGCCCCGCGGGTCGGCGTCGGCAGCGGCCTCCATGTCGTCGACCTTCTGCCCCGACAGCTCGCCGTAGGTGGGCCAGGAGCGCACGTCGAAGTAGACGTCGGCCGAGCCGTCCTCGGCAGCGTAGGCGTGCCCCTTCGCGATCAGCTCCTCGATCAACGCGATGATCTCGGGGATGTGACCGGTGGCCAGCGGCTCGTAGGTCGGTCGGGCGACGTTGAGCGAGGCGTAGGCGGCGTCGAGCTCGCGGTGCATGGTGTAGCCGAGGTTGTACCAGGGGCGTCCCTGCTCGGCCGACTTCGCCAGGATCTTGTCGTCGATGTCGGTCACGTTGCGGATGAACGTGGTCTCGTACCCCGACGCACGCAGCCACCGCTGCAGCACGTCGAAGTTCACCCCGCTCCGCACGTGCCCGACATGCGGCTCGCTCTGCACGGTCAGACCACAGACATAGAGCGACGCCTTGCCGGGCTGCAAGGGGGTGAAGTCACGTACTTCACGGGTCGCCGAGTCGTAGAGCCTGAGTGCCATACCCCAAGTCTAGGGACGTACGCGGGTTCCCTACCTATCGCGACGCACGGTGAGCGAGCCAGCGAGCGAACGATGGGTCTTTCATCGGGCCACGTCGGTATCCTCGCGCCTGCGCTACCGGCGTGGCACGATGAGCGCGGTCGCGATCGCGGCGACGCCCTCGCCGCGGCCGGTGAGCCCGATACCGTCGGAGGTCGTGGCGGTCACCGTGACGCTCGCGCCGGCCGCCGCGGTCAGCGCCTGGTTGGCCTCGTCGCGCCGCGGGCCGATCTTGGGCCGGTTGCCGATCACCTGCACCGCGACGTTCCCGATCTCGAAACCGGCCTCACGGACCCGGCGCGCGGCCTCCGCGAGCAGCACGACTCCAGCGGCGCCGGCCCACTCGGGCTCGGAGGTACCGAAATTGGACCCGAGGTCGCCGAGCCCCGCGGCGGAGAAGAGCGCGTCGCAGCAGGCGTGGGCCGCCACGTCCCCGTCGGAGTGCCCGGCGAGGCCCTGCGGCTCGTCGGGGAAGGCGAGGCCGGCCACATGCATCGGGACACCGTCGGCAAGGCTGTGTACGTCGGTCCCGATGCCGACCAGAGGAAGCTGCACGCTCCGCAGTCTCCCAGATCGGGCTCAGGCGACCTTCCGGTGGCCGACGTGGATGAGCCCGTCGACGACCCGGACCTCGTAGGCGGGGATGGTCACGTGCGGGTCGTCCAGACACTGCCCCGTACGCAGGTCGAACCCGTGCCGGTGAGCGGGCGAGGCCACGAACGGCACGCCGTCGCGCACCCCGACGATGCCCTTGGCGATCACCGACGCCTTGGCGAACGGATCGTGATTTCCCAGGGCGTAGACGACGTCGTCGGGCATCCGGAAGATCGCGATGGCCTGCCCATGGACCAGTGCCGTGGCTCCGCGCTTCACCTCGAGCGCGTCGACCGGGCAGACGGACTGCCAGTCACCCTGGTCGTCCCGCTGGGCATGAGCACTCATGCCGACGCCTCCGTGGGACAGGGCCAAGAATACGGATCCGCCGGCCTGAGGCCGATGGTCGCTCGCTGGCGCTCGCTCATGACGTCGCCGGCCCGAGCCGCTTCGTCGACATTCTCGGGTCCTCCCTTCGGTGGATTTGAACCGTAGGACGCGTGAGGGACACCTCCTGTTTCGCTCTGTTACGCGTACGTAAACACCAGCGCCCAGCCACTCAGCCG
>JALZDD010000234.1 GCA_030862715.1 Actinomycetota bacterium
CTGCGGCAGGTCGAGGCCGCGCAGGTCGAGCTCGTCCTCGGTCGGGATGACGCCGACGGGGCTCTGCTGGCCCTTGACCTCACCCTTCTTGAACTGCAGCAGCCACAGCAGCGCGCGCACGTTCTCGCGGTATCCGGGCCACAGGAAGTGACCGTCCTCGGCGTCACGCTGGAACCAGTTGACGTGGGCGAAGACCGGCTTGTCGGTGGCCTCGCCGATGATCTTCAGCCAGTGGCGGGCGTAATCACCCTCCTCGTAGGCGAGGAACGGACGCATCGACATCGGGTCATAGCGCAGCACGCCCTCGAGACCGTCGGCCGCGGCGGTCGCCTCGGCACCCAGGGTGAGGCCGTCGTAGACGCCCTCGGCGACGTCGGTGATCGCACGGATCAGCGGCTCACGGTCACGGGTGCGGCCACCGAAGATGATCGCGTCGACCGGCACGCCGGCCGGACTGTCGAAGTCGGGGGCCGCGTTGGGCACCTGCGAGATCGGCGCGGTGAAGCGCGAGTTGGGGTGGGCCCAGGGGTCGCCCAGCTCGTCGTCGATCCGGTCGGCGATGCGCTCGCCCTTCCAGTCGATCCAGCCGTCGAGGTCGTCCGGGTGGTGCTTGGTGAGCCCCTCCCACCAGACCTCCTGGGTCTTCTCGTTGTAGGCGACGTTGGTGAAGATCGCGCCCGAGCCCGGCAGGATCGCCTGGATGGCGCCCGGGTTGGTCTTCTCGTTGGTGTCCTTGGCGACACCGAAGACGCCGTTCTCCGGGTTGAAGGCGTAGAGCTTGCCATCGTCGCCGACCCAGATCCAGGCGATGTCGTCGCCGTAGAAGGTGACCTCGTAACGCTCACCGAGGGCGTCGGGCGAGAGCGTCATCGAGAGGTTGGTCTTGCCGGAGGCGGACGGGAAGCCACCGACGACGTGGAACTCCTCGCCGGTCTCCTTGTCCTTGATGCCCAGCAGCAGGAACTGCTCGGCCAGGAACTTGCCGGAGGCGCGGCCGTCGTAGCAGGCCTGGCGCAGGCCGTGGGCGATCTTGCCCAGGAGCGCGTTGCCGCCGTAGGAGGAGCCGAAGTGGAGGATCGTACGCTGGTCGGCGACCGTCGCGAACAGACGCTGGTCCTTGTCGGTCCCCTGCCCGAGGTTGGGCAGGTCGCCGGTCACGTGCACCGCACGGACGAAGGAGTTCGGGTCCTCGAGGTTGTTGATGTAGTCGATGCCGACGCGGGCCATCCGGATCATCTGCTGCACGACCGGGCGGCTGTCGGTGAGCTCGACACCCGCGGCGTACGCCTCCAGGGGCGAGCCGGCCGGAGCCATCAGGTAGGGGATGACGTACATCGTCTTGCCCACCGAAGCGCCGGTCATCCGCTCGGTGAGCGTCTTGACGGTCTCGTCAGCAGGCTTCCAGTTGTTGTAGACGCCCTTGTCCTCCGGGTTGGAGGTGGCGACCACGGTGCGCTCCTCGGAGCGCGCGGTGTCCTTGCTGTAGGAACGGCTGTAGTAGCGACCGCCCGTCACCGGGAGAAGCTCGCCCGCTGCCAGGGACTCCTGGAGGAGCCGCTCGTCGTCGGCTGCGCTGACAACCTCGATCTGCTCGGCTCCGGTCACCCCTGCCCAGTAGGAGACATACTCCCGCACATGAGGATTCGTCAGCCCCGCCTCATCGAGGACCTTGTCCACGTCAACCATTCCGACACCCTTCAAAAGTTTCGCCGATTGCAGGCACGTTACCCCAGTTGAAGAGGCCTCCAACCGGGGTACCGTGCACCAGAGTGGGTCATCGATCACGGGCCTGGACAATTGATCGATCCAAGTGCAGGCGATGTTCCGATAGCCGGTCCCGAGACCCTTGTGACCCCCATGTTCAAGTGAGAAACGACTCATTTCGGTGGGCGGTCCGTAATGTGGATGTGACGCCGATGTCGCATGGTGACACGGATTACATCTAAGGTTTCGCGAGTGATCCCCCAACACACAGACGTTGAATTGTTTCAATTCCTGAACGGTCAAGAGGTCGCCTGATGGACCTCATTCTCGGGACCTTCGCCGCCTCCTTCGCCGGAGGACTCTTCCCCGTCATCAACTTCGAGACCTACCTCGCGGTGGCCGCCTCGAACCTGACCTTCTCCGCCCTGGTGCTCGCCCTGGTGGCGGGAATCGGCCAGACCAGCTCCAAGGTCCTCTGGTACTACGCCGGCCACGGCACCACCTCTCTCCCCTTCGTCCGCAAGAAGATGTCTTGCGAGAAGTGGCAGAAGAGGATGGAGAAGTGGGAGCGGCGTACGCAGGGCCGGCCCGCCTACGCCGGCGGGCTGCTCGCGGTCGCCGCTCTCAGCGGGCTGCCGCCGCTGGCGATCCTGGCGGTGGTCTACGGCACGCTCAAGGCCAACCTGATGCTCTTCGTCGCGATCACGTTCGTGGGCCGCGTACTCCGGTCCTGGATGATCCTGGAAGCCGCCGCGTTCGCGTGGTTGCGGACATAGGACCCGAGACGCGCTGACCCGGAGATCGGGCAGAGCCTAGGCTGTCCGCATGCCTCAACCAGCCGGATTCGTCGGAGTCACCGCCAACCTCGGACTCAAGGAGGGCGCTGACGACTTCGCCGTCGTCGCCGCCCCCTCGGGCCCGGTCACGAGCGCCGCGGTCTTCACCCGATCCCGCTTCGCCGGCGCCTCGGTGCTGCTCTCCCGAGCCTCCGATGTCTCCGCGTTCCGCGGCGTGGTCACCATCTCGAAGAACGCCAACGTCGCGACCGGTCCGACGGGCGAGGCCAACGCCCTGGAGGTACGCCGCCTGGCGGCCGAGGTCGTCGGCGTCCGCCCCGAGGAGCTGCTGGTCGCCTCGACCGGCGTGATCGGCGTGCAGTACCCGATGGACGTGCTCACGCCCGCGCTCGAGAAGCTCGCCGGGACAGCCGGCGATGCCGACTTCGACGCCGCCGCGGCGGCGATCATGACGACCGACACGATCGCAAAGATCGAGACCCGGACCGTCGGCGACGCCACGATCACCGGGATCGCGAAGGGCGTCGGGATGCTCGAGCCCGACATGGCCACGATGCTGACCTACTTCTTCACCGACGCCGCGGTGCCCGCCGCCGAGCTCGACGCCGCCTTCCGCCGGGTCGTCGACCGCACCTACAACGCCGTCTCGATCGACACGGACACCTCGACCTCCGACACGGCCGCGATCTTCGCCTCCGGCACGGCCGGGGCCGTCGACCTGGGTGAGTTCGAGGCCGCGCTCTACGACGCCGCGCTGGCGCTGGTGAAGAAGATCGCCTCCGACGGGGAGGGCGCCTCCAAGCTGATCACGGTCTCGGTCAGCGGCGCCCGCGACGACGCCCAGGCCAAGCGGGTCGGCAAGGCCATCGTCAACTCGCCGCTGGTGAAGACGGCCGTCCACGGCGCCGACCCCAACTGGGGCCGCGTCGCGATGGCCATCGGCAAGCTCCGCGAGGAGACCGACATCTCCCCCGAGAACGTACGCATCGCCTTCGGCGGCACCGAGACCTACCCCGCCCAGGTCTCTGCAAATCTATTGGCGGATTTGTCGACTTATCTGTCTGGCGATGAAGTCTCCATCGAGGTCGACCTCGGCATCGCCGACGGTGAGTTCACGGTCTACGGCTGCGACCTCACCGACGGCTACATCCGGATCAACGCCGACTACACCACCTGAGCTCGGGCGCGATGACGATCGAGGACCGCACCGACGATCGGGCCACTGCGTACATCGCTGCGCTGCCGTCGCCGCAGCGGGAGATCTGCCAGCGGCTACGCGAGCTGATCCTCGGTGGGTTCCCGGACCTGACCGAGGCGTTCAAGTACAACTTCCCGGCCTACATGTACGGCCCGAAACGGGTCTGCTCCACGGGCGGCTTCAAGGCCCACGCCAATCTCGAACTCGACTTCGGAGCGCACGTCGATGACCCGGACGGCCGTGTCGAGGGCGTCGGCAAGAACATCCGGCACATCAAGATCCGCAGCGTGGACGAGATCGACGAGGCGTACTTCCTCGATCTCCTACAGAAGAACCTCGACTTCTATCTCGCGCGGTGACCCGCGCTCGCATCGCGGCTCCGCCGGCTCGAACACCGAACCTGGTCACCCGACCTGCGCCTGGTCGCGCCCGACGGTCACGAGGAGCGCCGCGGCGCGGCGTACGACCAGCTCGATCACGTCGGGGTGGGGGCCGATGACGTCGGCGACGGTCTCCGCACCCGCGGCCGAGGAGCGCGAGCGGACGAGGTCGGAGAAGAAGCCGGGGGCGAGCAGGTAGGGCGAGACGGCGTCGCCGGGGCGTACGACCTGGTCGATGGGCGGGGCGCCGGAGCCGGAGACGGTGGCGACCCTGACCGGACCGCCCCAGGCCTTCTCCAGCATCTGACCGGCCGCCGCGATGTCGGCTCGGGCGGAGGGGTCGTTGGAGCCGGCGGCGACCAGGACCACGGGCTGGCCGGGAACGGCCCCGGCGGCGACCAGCCGGGAGACCTGCGCGGAGGCGAGCAGCGGATCCGGTCCGAGCGCGCGGCCCATCGCCACCGGCAGCCCTTCGGCGGCCTGCGGCAGGTCGACCTTGATGTGGTAGCCGGTCGAGAGCAGCAGCGGGACCACGACCGACGGCTGGCCGTCGGCCAGGACGTCGGTCAGCAGCGGCTCGCAGAGCTCGACGTACGCAGCTTTCGACTCCATCCCCAGCACGCGACCGGCGCGCTTGGCGATGATCGAGGCGACCGCGTTGCCGAGCAGCTGCCGGGTGCCGTGGGCGACGACGACGAGCCTCATGAGTCCACCGCCAGCCGGTAGCCGCGCTTGACGACGGTCTGGATGGTCTTGGTGCCGAGCGCCGACCGGAGCCGGGCTACCGCCATCTCGACCGCGTGCTCGGAGCCGGCGGTGCCCGAGGGGAGCATGGCGAGCAGGGCTTGCCGGGAGACGACGATGCCGGGGTTGGCGACGAGAGCGCCCAGGACGGCGGCGGGCGCCGGCGAGAGCTTCACCTCGGCGCCGTCGAGGATCACCGCATCGCCGTGGAGCAGCAGCTGATGGCCGCCGGCGAGCTCGATGAGCAGCCCCTCGCGCCGCAACGGCAGCTCGTTCTCGAGCATCTTGACCATGGCCGCGGTGCGGGAGCGCTCGGGGAACATGGTGGGTACGCCCCACATCTCGAAGGCGGCGGCGGTGACTGGGCCGACGCAGGCAGCGACCACATCGGCCTGGAACGCCGCCACGACCTCGTCTCGAAGGCCGACCGACCCGGCGGCCTGCATGAACGCGGCCACGGCCGGCGCGGAGGTGAAGGTGACCGCGTCCAGCTCGCCGTCGGTCAACGTCTCGACCAGGCGGAACATCGGTTCGGGGTCGGCGGCCGACTCGACCCGGTAGACGACCACGTTGATGACCTCGGCGCCCTGCCGGGTCAGCGCGTGCGCGACCATCGACAGGGACTGACCGTGCTCCTGCACGACGATCCGCTTGCCGCTCAGGTCGCGGCCGCGCAGGTGCTCCAGGACGTCGTCGAACTCCTCCGACTCCGGCGCCCACAGCTCCCGCAGCCCGCGCCGCCGGATCGCCCCGACCGACTTCGGTCCGCGGGCCAGGATCTCGGCGCCGCCGAGCGTCTCCAGGAGCCGGTCGAGCAGGCCCCACTCCTCCGCGGCGTCGAACCAGGTGCGGGTCCCGATGCCGGTCGTGGCCAGGAACATGTCGATCTTCTGGCCGATGATCTGCTCGGTCACCGCACGCAGCGCACCGGCGTCGACCCGGTTGGGGTCGACGGAGAGCGCGGGTGCCCACACCACGTGTGCTCCCCGCCTCTCGAGCAGGTTGATCTGCTCCTCGGCCTTCCGCGCCGCGGTCACGCCGACACGGAAGCCGCTCAGCGCGCCACTGTCCACATCCGCATCGTAGATCTCCTGCGCATTCTGCACCGCCATGCTTCCACCCTGCGGCAGCCGCGTTTCGGCATCCGTGGGCTGCTTGATCGCCACGGCTAACTTTCGCTCACAGCCTCACAGGCACGAGAAGCGGAGGAAACGCTGGCCTATGCCCGGCGTGCCCCGATGCGCACCTCGCCGTCGACGACGTCGACCTCGTAGGTCGGGACCGACACCGACGGATCGTCGAGGCACTGACCGCTCTCGAGCGAGAACGGCTGCTTGAGCAGCGGCGAGGCCACGAACGGCACCTCTCCACGCGTCCCGACGATGCCGCGGGCGAGCACCGAGGCGTGGCCGTACGGGTCGAAGTTCGACAACGCGAAGACACGGTCGTCGACGGTCCGGAAGACGGCGACGGCCTCCCCGCGCACCAGCGCGGCGATGCCCGTCTCCGGGTCGATGTCGTCGAGGCGACAGACGGCGATGTACGTCACGGGCTGGGTCTGCGTCTGGGTCTCGGTCATCGCGTCTCCTCCAAGGTGGGCATTCCGACAGGGATCGAGGAACCGAGCGAGACCGGGCCAGCCTGATCGTCTCGGGCTCCGCTTCGACCGACAGCGGCCGGCTCCTCGCCGACCTCCGGGACGATCTGGCCGCGGGTGGACCCGAAGGAGATGTTGGGGTCCGGGATGTCCGGGGCGTTGACGAAGGAGACGAACCGCTTCAGCTTCTCCGGGTCCTCGATCGTCGCCTTCCACTCGTCGAAGTAGCCGTCGACGTGCGTGGCCATAGCGGCCTCGAGCTCGGTGCCCAGGCCGAGGACGTCGTCGACCACGACCTCGCGCACTCGGTCCAGGCCGCCGTCGAGCGAGTCGATCCAGGTCGAGGTGCGCTGGAGGCGGTCGGCGGTGCGTACGTAGTACATGAGGAAGCGGTCGAGGTAGCTGACCAGCTCCTCGGTGCTCAGGTCACCGGCGAGCAGCTGGGCGTGGGCCGGGATGGCGCCACCGTTGCCACCGACGTACAGGTTCCAGCCCTTCTCGGTGGCGATGACACCGAAGTCCTTGCCGCGCGCCTCCGCGCACTCGCGGGCGCACCCCGAGACGCCACCCTTGAGCTTGTGCGGCGAGCGCAGCCCGCGGTAGCGGGTCTCCAGCATGATCGCGAGGCCGACGGAGTCCTGGACGCCGTAGCGGCACCAGGTCGAGCCGACGCAGGACTTCACGGTACGCAGGGACTTCCCGTACGCGTGGCCCGACTCGAACCCGGCGTCGACCAGGCGCTTCCAGATGGCCGGCAGGTCCTCCATGCGGGCACCGAACATGTCGATGCGCTGACCGCCGGTGATCTTGGTGTAGAGGCCGAAGTCCTTGGCCACCTCACCGATCACGATCAGGCCCTCGGGAGTGATCTCACCACCGGGGATGCGCGGGACGACCGAGTAGGAGCCGTTCTTCTGGAGGTTGGCCAGGTAGGCGTCGTTGGTGTCCTGGAGCTTGCGGTTCTCCTTGGCCAGCACGTGCCCGTTGAGCTGGCTCGCCAGGATGCTCGCGACGGCGGGCTTGCACAGGTCGCAGCCGCGGCCGGTGCCGTGGGCCTCGATGATCTGGTCGAAGGTCTTGTAGCCGTGGATCAGGACCACGTCGAAGAGCTCGGCACGGGTCATCTTGAAGTGCTCGCACAGGCTCGTGTCGACGGTCTTGCCCTGGGCGGTGAAGTAGTCCTCGACGATCTTCTTCACCTGCACCTTGCAGGATCCACACGTCGAGCCGGCCTTGGTCTCCTTGGTGACGTCCGCCGCGCTCTCGCAGCCGTTGTCGACGGCCGCCTCGATGTCACCGCGGGTGACGTTGTTGCAGGAGCAGATCTGCGCCTCGGGAGGAAGCTGAATTCCTCCCCCACCGCCACTGGACTGGGGGAGGATCAGCTCTTCCGGGTTCTCCGGAAGGACCATGCCTGATGCGACCATGGGACGCAGCAGGCCGTACGCGGAGGCGTCGCCGACCAGCACGCCGCCGAGCAGGCGGGTGCCGTCCTCGCTGATCACGAGCTTCTTGTAGACACCGGTCACGGCGTCGGAGTAGGTGAGCTCGAGGCACTCGTCGGTGGTGCCGTGCGCGTCACCGAAGCTCGCGACGTCGACGCCGAGCAGCTTGAGCTTGGTCGACATGTCGGCGCCGGTGAAGGTGCCGGCACCGCCGAGCAGAGCGTCGGCGACGACCTCGGCCATGTCGTAGCCGGGGGCCACCAGGCCGTACATCTTGCCGCCGGGCGCGGCGCACTCACCGACCGCCCACACGTGCGGGTCGGAGGACCGGCACTGCTCGTCGACCAGCACGCCGCCGCGCTCGGCCAGGTCCAGGCCGGCGGCGCGGGCGAGCGCGTCTCGCGGCCGGATGCCGGCCGAGAAGACGAGCATGTCGACCGGCAACGGCTCCTCGACGTCCTTGAACTTCAAGGCGCTGACCTTGCCGTCGAGCACGCCGCTCTCGTCCTCGTCCACGACCGAGATCTCGGCCGGGGAGTCCGGCGAGATCGATTCCGTCATCACGCCGGTGTGCACGGTGAGGCCGAGCTTCTCGATGTGACGCTTGAGCGTGTTGCCGCCGGCGTCGTCGACCTGCACGGCCATCAGCCGCGGCGCGAGCTCGACCACGTGGGTCTCGACGCCGAGCTGGTGCAGCGCGTTGGCGGCCTCCAGCCCGAGCAGGCCACCTCCGATCACGGCTCCGGTCTTCGCGGTCTTCGCGGCCTCGCGGATCGCTTCGAGGTCCTCGATCGTGCGGTAGACGAAGACGTTCCCGAGCTCCGAGCCCGGCACCGGCGGCACGAACGGCGCCGCGCCGGTGGCGAGCACCAGCTCGTCGTACGCCATCTCCTCGCCGTCGGCGAGCATCACCGTCTGGGCGGCGGGGTCGATCTCGACGACGCTCGTGCTGGTGCGCAGGGTGACCCGCGGGTCCTCGTAGACGCCGGAGGGGAGGAAGGAGAGTGCCTCGGCGCCGACCTCGAAGAAGCTGGTGAGGGCGACCCGGTCGTACGCCGGACGCGGCTCCTCACCGAACACCACGATGTCGTGGGTCTCGGTGAGTCCGCGCTCGATCGCCGCGGTCACGAAGCGGTGACCGACCATGCCGTGGCCGACGACGACGACCTTCTTGCGGAGGTGAGGGCTCATGACGTAGTTCCTTCCATACTGAGCTTCCCGTTGTTCATGGGGCTAGCAGTGAGCTGAGTGCCGCTGGGCCGAGTGGCCAGGAGCTGGCGAACGGTCGGCGCGCAGCCACCGCATCCGGTGGTGGCGCGGGTGGTGTCGCGTACGTCCTCGAGGGACCGGCATGCCCGGATCCGGCCGGCGCTGACACCGGCGCAGGCGCAGACCTCCGCGTCGTCGGGGAGCTCCGGACGGGGGCTGTTGGAGGGCTCGGGGAGCAGCAGCTGCCCGGCCTCGTGCTCGCCGAGCACCGTCTGCCGGTCGAAGGCCTGGGTGATCAGGCCGACCCGGCTCAGGTCACCGACGAGGGCGCCGGCGACGATCCGGCCGTCGCGTACGACCAGCTTGCGGTGGGTGCCCTTGACCGGGTTGGCGATCTCGACGACCTCGCCCGTCTCGTTCTCGGGCTCGCCGAGGACGCAGACATCGAGGTCGGTGGCGCGCAGCCGGGCGACGACGCGGTGTCCTTCGTAGGTCGCGGAGCCACCGGCCAGGACCTCGGCGAGGACCCCGGCCTGCTCCCACGCCGGCGAGACGAAGCCGGTCACGGTCGCGTTGTGCTCGGCGCAGTCGCCGATCGCGTAGACGTCCGGGGCGTCGACGCTGCGCAGCTGGTCGTCGACGACGATGCCGCGGTTGACGGTGAGCTCGGCGCGGCGGGCGAGGTTGGCGCGCGGCCGGCCGCCGGCGGTGAGCACCACCAGGTCGGTCTCGAGGGTGTAGCCGTTGTCGAGCTTGAGCCCCTCGTCGGTCAGCCTGGTCGCGCGGGCGCCGAGGTAGACCTGGGTGCCGAGCTTGGCCATCGACCGCTTGAGCACCTTGCCGGCCGACGCGTCGACCTGGCTGCTGAGCAGGTGGTCGCGGCCCTCGACGATCTCGGTC
>JALZDD010000246.1 GCA_030862715.1 Actinomycetota bacterium
CGGTGTAATCGGGTTCGCGTGGCGGGCGCCGGGCGGCGTACTCTCTTCCTTACAGGCGTTCGAGCCGTCATCAGCGGCGAGCCCCGGGAAGAAAGCCTTCGGGCAAGTAGAACCCGGCGGGAGTGGCCCGTCACAGCCGTAACGAAGTGGTCCGGCAGGACAAGCAGGGTGGTACCGCGGTCGAAAGATCGTCCCTGTGGTGAAGACAAACCCACTACCACCCAGCAGGAGATGCGTCGATGGCCTATCCGAAGGTCAACTCAGCCACAGTCCCGGCCAGCCCACGCTTCCCGGAGATCGAGACGCAGATTCTCGACTACTGGAAGAAGGACGGGACCTTCCAGGCGAGCATCGACAACCGTGACGCCGGCGAGAACGGCGAGAACGAGTTCGTCTTCTACGACGGCCCGCCGTTCGCCAACGGCCTGCCGCACTACGGCCACCTGCTGACCGGCTACGTGAAGGACATCGTCCCGCGCTACCAGACGATGCGCGGCAAGCGCGTCGAGCGGCGCTTCGGATGGGACACCCACGGCCTGCCCGCCGAGCTCGAGGCGATGCGTCAGCTCGGCCTGAAGACGACCGACGAGATCGTCGAGATGGGCATCGACAAGTTCAACGCGGCCAGCCGCGCCTCGGTGCTGAAATACACCGGCGAGTGGCGCGACTACGTCACCCGCCAGGCGCGCTGGGTGGACTTCGACAACGACTACAAGACCCTCAACCCCGACTACATGGAGTCGGTGATCTGGGCGTTCAAGACGCTCTACGACAAGGGCCTGGTCTATGAGGGCTTCCGCGTCCTGCCCTACTGCTGGCAGGACGAGACGCCGCTGTCCAACCACGAGCTGCGGATGGACGACGATGTCTACAAGGACCGCCAGGACCCGGCGGTCACGGTGGGCTACGCCCTCGACGCCACCGGTGAGGACGAGGTCCTCGACGGCGCCCACATCCTGATCTGGACTACCACGCCGTGGACGCTGCCGTCCAACCTCGCCGTCATGGTCGGCTCCGACATCGACTACGTCGTGGTCGAGGGCCCGGTCCCGGGCACCGACAACACGGCCAAGTACCTCCTCGCGGAGGCGCGCCTCGCGGCGTACCAGAAGGAGCTCTTCCCGGACGCGGACGAGGCGACGGTCCTGGGCCGCTACAAGGGCTCCGAGCTGCTCGGCCGCAGCTACACCCCGCCGTTCTCCTACTACGCCGGTCACCAGAACGCATTCCGGGTCGTGGCCGCCGACGACGCCGTCACCACCACGGACGGCACCGGGGTCGTCCACACCGCCGGTGCGTTCGGTGAGGTCGACAAGGAGGTGACCGACCGCGAGAACATCGAGGCGGTCATGCCGGTCGGCAAGGACGGGCGCTTCACCGCGCCGGTGGTCGACTACGCCGGTGTCCAGGTCTTCGACGCCAACCTGCAGATCATCGACCACCTCAAGGCGGTCACCCGCGGCGAGGCCGGGGGATCGGTGACCGCGGGCACGATCCTGCTGCGCCGCGAGTCCTACAACCACTCCTACCCGCACTGCTGGCGCTGCCGTCAGCCGCTGATCTACAAGGGTGTCTCGAGCTGGTTCGTCGAGGTCACCAAGATCAAGGACCGGATGCTCGAGCTCAACCAGCAGATCCGCTGGGTGCCCGAGCACATCCAGGACGGCCAGTTCGGCAAGTGGCTGGAGAACGCCCGCGATTGGTCGATCACCCGCAACCGTTTCTGGGGCTCGCCGGTGCCGGTGTGGAAGTCCGACGACCCGGCCTACCCGCGCCTGGACGTCTACGGCTCGTTCGCCGAACTGGAGCGCGACTTCGGCACGCTGCCGAAGGACGCCGAGGGCAACCCCGACCTGCACCGTCCGTACGTCGACGACCTGGTCCGTCCCAACCCGGACGACCCGACCGGCAAGTCGATGATGCGCCGGGTCTCCGACGTACTCGACGTCTGGTTCGACTCCGGCTCGATGTCGTTCGCCCAGAACCACGTCCCGTTCGAGAACGAGGAGTGGTTCCAGCACCACTTCCCGGGTGACTTCATCGTGGAGTACATCGGACAGACCCGCGGCTGGTTCTACACCCTGCACATCCTGGCGACCGCGCTCTTCGACCGCCCGGCCTTCTCGAGCTGCATCAGCCACGGCATCGTGCTGGGCTCCGACGGCCAGAAGATGTCCAAGAGCCTGCGCAACTACCCCGACGTCAACGAGGTCTTCGACCGCGACGGCGCCGACGCGATGCGCTGGTTCCTGATGTCCTCGCCCATCCTCCGCGGCGGCAACCTGGTCGTCACCGAGCAGGGCATCCGGGACTCCGTACGCCAGGTGATGATCCCGCTGTGGAACAGCTGGTACTTCTTCCAGCTCTACGCCAACGCGGCTGATCTCGAGACCACCGGCTCGACGGCGTCCGAGGACCCGCTGGACCGCTACGTCCTGGCCAAGCTGCGCGACTACGTCGCCGAGATGACCTCCGCGATGGACGACTACTACGTCGCCGAGGCCTGCGAGGCGACCCAGCGGTTCATCGACGTGCTCACGAACTGGTACATCCGGCGTAGCCGCGAGCGGTTCTGGAACGAGGACAAGGCCGCCTTCGACACCCTCCACACGGTGCTGGAGACGGTGACCCGCCTGGTCGCGCCGCTGCTGCCGCTGACCACCGAGGAGATCTGGCGCGGTCTGACCGGTGGCCGCTCGGTGCACCTGGCCGACTACCCGGTCGTCGAGGACCTGCCGGCCGACGCCGACCTCGTCGCCCGGATGGACGCCGTACGCACGGTCTGCTCCTCGACCTCCGCCCTGCGCAAGGCGCGCAAGCTCCGCAACCGCCTGCCGCTCGGTGGCCTCACTATCGTGGGCGCCGACCTCGCCGGCTTCGAGGAGATCGCTGAGCACATCATTGGCGATGAGGTCAACGTCAAGTCCGTCCGGCTGCTCGCCGCCGACTCGGAGGAGGCCGGCACCTACGGCATCGAGCAGAAGCTCGCCGTCAACGCCCGCGCCGCCGGCCCACGGCTGGGCAAGGACGTCCAGAAGGCCATCAAGGGCTCCAAGTCCGGTGACTGGTCGGTCGACGAGGCCGGGGTGGTCGTGGCCGGTGGCCTGACGCTGGAGGAGGGTGAATACACCCTGGAGACCGTCGCCGGTGCCGCCTCCGACGACATCGCCGTCTCGATGCTCGCTGGAGGCTTCATCGTCCTGGACACGGTCGTCACCCCCGAGCTCGCCGCCGAGGGCCTCGCCCGGGACCTGATCCGCGCCGTCCAGCAGGCCCGCAAGGACTCCGGCCTCAACGTCGAGGACCGCATCACCCTCTCGGTGGCCGGCTCCGAGGCCGTACGCCAGGCAGCCACCACCCACGCCGACCTGATCTCCCGCGAGACCCTCGCCACGACGTACGACGTGGTCGACGTGCTCGAGGGCAACCCGGTCGACCTGGGCGACGGCGAAAAGGCACAGATCGCGGTCACGAAGGTCTGAAGAGATCGAGCGAGCGCAGCGGGTGAACCCGCGAAGCGGGTCGAGATCCATCCAGTAGCGGCACAACCTAGGAGGGCTGGAGCCACATATCGGCTCCGGCCCTCCTAGGTTCTGTGGGCTCGGTGTCGGTGGGCACCGCTAGCGTCATCGGGGTGGGTGCTGTTGCCGACCTCGAGTGGTACTCGACCCTCCTGCAACTGCAGGCAGGGGTGGTCTCGCGCGCCCAGCTCACCGAGTCCGGGTGGACGAAGTCGGACATCAAGAGCGCCGTACGCCGCAACGAGCTGCGCCGCGTGCATCCACGTGTCTATGTGAACCACACAGGCCCACTCACATTCGAGCAGCGCGGCTGGGCGGCGATCCTCTATGCCGGAAGGTCGGCGATCTGCGGCCCGACGCTGGCGGCGCCGGGCACGCAGCGGGAGAGCGATCCGATCCATGTCGCCATCGACCAGAAGCGTCGCGTCGACCCGCAGCCGGGGATCGTTCTCCATCGCATGATCGACCTCGCCGGCCACACGTTTCCCGATGTCATGCCTCGGTTGCGGCTCGAGGACAACCTGCTGCTGATGGCCGGCGAGGCCGACGACGAGATCGATCGGCGTGCTCGGTCGCGGGATCGGGCGCCGTGGCGTGAGCGTCGGCGAGGTACGCATGGCAATGAACCGGTTCCCGAGGCTCCGGCGGCGTGCGTGGATCGCGGACGTGCTCAAGGATCTCGCGACAGGAGCCGACTCGGTCCTCGAGCACGGCTACCTCACCAAGGTGGAACGCGCCCACGGGCTCCCGCTCGGCACTCGCCAAGCGCTCAGACGCACACCGGGCGGCAACCAGTATCGCGACATCGACTATGAGGCGTACGGCCTGGTGGTCGAGCTGGACGGCCGTGTCGGTCACGACTCGTGGGATGACCAGGGGAAGGACGCCGACAGGGACCTCGACGACCTCGCACTGGCGAACCGCATGACGGCGAGACTGCGCTGGCGGCAGATCTACGGGACTCCATGTCGCACGGCGACAAGGATCGCCAGGATCCTGGCAAAGACAGGCTGGAACAAGCGTCCGACCCTCTGCGGCGACGACTGTCAGCTGGGATCCTAGGAGGGCTGTAGCCCATATCCGGCTCCAGCCCTCCTAGGTCGGGCTAGGTTTGGGGCGTGCAAGGGCCGACGTTTCGTGAGCTGATGGTGCAGGCGCTGTCGTCGGTGGAGCATGGGTACGACCTGCTGGCGCCGAAGTTCGACGCGACGCCGTTCCGGACGCCGGACTGGTTGCTCGCCGCGACCATCACCGCGCTGCGGGAGTACGGGCCGTTCGAGCGAGGGCTCGACGTGTGCACCGGCACCGGGGCGGGGCTGGAGCTGCTCGAGGAGGCGACTGCGGAGCGGCCGACAGGGGTCGACTTCAGCGTGGGGATGCTCGAGCAGGCCAGGGCCGCTCACCCCGACGCCGACCTGGTGCGGGCGGATGCTCGCGCGCTGCCGTTCGAAGCTGCGTACGACCTGGTGGTGAGCTTCGGGGCGCTGGGGCACTTCCTGCCGGAGGAGCGGCCGGCGCTCTTCGACGGCATCCGTCGGGCGCTGAGGCCGGGCGGGGTGTTCGCGCTGCCGGTCAGCCGGGCGCCGGGGCCGACTCACCCGGCGTACTGGCTGCTCTCCGGTTTCGACCTGGTGATGCGGGTGCGCAACGCGGTGTGGCGGCCGAAGTTCGTCATGTACTACCGCACCCATCCCAGGCCGGCGCTCTTTGCCGACCTGGCCGACGCCGGGTTCGCGGTCGAGACGACGCCGATGCCCGGTGTCGGCGAGCTGGTCATCGCTCGCCGGCCACCGGGCTGACGTACGCAGGGCCTCAGGCGCGGCGCGGGTTCCGCTCCGCGAGCCGGGCGGCGATGGCGGGGACGATCACCGCGGCGGCGACGAGGTGGGAGATCACCAGCATGATGTTGGTGGCGTAGGAGTCGGTGACCGCGATCAGGCTGGGCACCATCGAGAGCGCCGTCAGGGCCCAGGCGGTGCGCTTCCAGGTCGAGCGCGGACACTTGGCGAAGCGGGCCAGGCAGACGGCGACGATGATGCCGATCAGACCGAGTTCGGCGACGGCCCAGGCGAGCCCGGTCGCGGGGATCGCGGCGGGATCCACGCCGGTGCCGGGCAGGGCTACGTTGAACGGCACCCCGACCGCACGGGCGGCGAACTCGTAGACGCCGGTGACCAGGGCGCCGACGAGGACGGCGGTGACGCTGAAGAGCCAGACGGGCATCCGCGCCGCGAACTGACCGCGGGTGGAGGTCGTGGCCTGGGTGTAGGTGCTGGTGCTCATGATGGTGCCTCTCGTCCTGTGGTGGTGGTTTGTCGCGGTCCGTCTTGGCCGCTTCTCAATCACTCCACGAACGGGTCGACACCGATCCGACAAGTTCCGCGAAAAAATCTGCACGACGAAGATCACACCCTCCGAGCCTTTCATCCGAAGGTAAGTTAGGTGAGCCTTAGTCTGCATGACCCGCAAACCTCGGATCGCGAAGCTGCTGAGCCCCCTGATCGGGCTGTTCGGCCTCCTGTTCATCGCCAGTGGCGCCGCCAGCTACTACCTGGCCCACACCCAGCTGAAGGCGCAGGAGATCACTGTCGCCGACGACGCCTCGTTCCTCGCCGGAGACAACGTCGACGGCCCGTTCTCGGCCTACTCCCAGGCGGCCACCGTCGAGAAGCACGCCCTGGGGATCACCAAGGGCAAGACGTACGCCGAGCTGGACCAGGAGGA
>JALZDD010000280.1 GCA_030862715.1 Actinomycetota bacterium
CGGGATCCATACCGATACCGACTAACATGTCGCTCATGGCACCAACCCAGCAGGTCAAGCGGCGCGCAACCAACCAGGGCGCCGCGGTGAAGGAGGCTCTCGCCGCCGAGGACACCTTCCGCAGCGCGCAGGACGTCTACGCCACGCTGCGAGCCAACGGCGAGAAGATCGGCCTCTCGACGGTCTACCGCCACCTGCAGATCTTCGTCGACGACGGACTCGCCGACGTGATCCACAAGCCCGACGGTGAGTCCACCTACCGGCTGTGCGGCGACGCCTCCACGACCCATCATCACCACCTGGTGTGCCGCAGCTGCGGCAAGGCCGTGGAGATCGAGGGCCCGGCCGTCGAGACGTGGGCCGACAAGGTGGCGGCGCAGAACGGCTTCACCGACGTCAACCACACCGTGGAGATCTTCGGCCTCTGCGCCGCCTGCGCCGCCTCCTGACTCAGCTGCGCCGACGCACCGCGCCCAGCGCGGCGTCGACCACCAGGAACGCGACCAGGCTGATCCCCAGCATCGGGACGAACCAGCCGACCACACCGGTGACCACGACGAGGGCCACGAGTGCCGGCCACGGCAGACGACGCCACACCCCGCGCGGCACCGGCCGGCCGAACCGGAGGCCTCCGGCGCCGCGTGGCCGACGCAGCCACCACATCCGGTAGCCGAGCAGGGTCATCACGATCAGGCCGATCGCCAGCGCCGCCAGCGCCAGCTGGTTGACGATGCCGAACAAGATTCCCATGTGGGCGCCGATGACCCAGTCGGTCACCTTGGCCATGACCGGCCAGTCGGCGAAGTCGACCCGGTCCAGCATCTTGCCGGTGGCGGGGTCGACGCTGATCGCGTCGTAGCTGGTCGGCCAGTCGCGCTTGTTCTCCGCCGCCGTCCACGCGCTGGCTCCGTCCGCCGGCGGAACCAGGTAGAGCGGGTCACCCAGCCCGGCCTCCCGCGCGGTGGCGAGGACCCCGTCCACACCTGCCCCGTCGGAGAAGACCGCATCCGGATCCTCGGCGCCTGCCGCCGGCCCCGACGACCCGTGGTGCGCGTGCTCGTCCACTGCGCCGCCGCCGGGGTGCAGCGAGGTCGCCGGTGTGGGCTCGGTCCACGACAGCGCCGTACGCACCTCTCCGATGTTCGCCCCGGCGAAGCGTGACCAGGTCAGCCCCGAGACCGACAGCGCCAGTACGCCCAGCAGGACCCACACGCCGATGACGGCGTGCCACGACATCACCCAGGAGCGTCCGGTGGCTTCCGGGTCGGGAGCGACCAGGCGGCGCGCTCGCCGGTCCCTACGCCCCTTGCCGATCCACAGCATCAGCCCGCCGAGGGCCACCACCCACAGCCAGCTCGCGGCTAGCTCGCTGTAGTGGCGCCCGAAGGCACCCAGGCGGAGGTTTCGGTGCAGCTCGTCGAGCCACGCCCGGAACCCGAGCCACTGGCCGTAGCTGCGTACCTGCCCCTCCACGCCGGCTGTGTAGGGGTTGACGAAGACCGACATGTCGTAGTCGGCCGGGACGGTCTCGTCGGTGAAGACCACCCGGGTGCTGCGGTCGGCGGCGGGCGGCACGTCGACGCGGAGGATGTCGCCGTCGGGGTGGCTCGCCCGGGCGGCGGCGATCTGCTCGGCGAGCGTCACGTGATCGCCTGACGGGGTGACGTGGGTCAGGTCGTGATAGGCGATCTGCTCGACCTGCGGGGCGATCGTATAGAGCAGCCCGGTCACCGAGGCGATCAGGATGAACGGAGCGACCAGCACCCCGGCGTAGAAGTGCAGCCGCAGCACGAGCGGGCGGATCATCGGCCACCAGCCGAGCCTGGCGCCGGGCGCCTCCGTCTGTGGCTCGGCCGGCGGTGCGGTCTGGAACTGGGTCGGAACAAACATTCGATGCTTCTCTTCTCGCGAATTCTTGGGTACGCAAGACAGCCACCGGGACTCACCCGGTGGTGCTCGCAGAGGGATGTCAGAGGCCGGCCGGCCTCGGCGGTCCCCTTCGCGGAGAGACATCGGCCCACAGGGCCGGTCGCGGGACGAACTGTGCGGCCTCGGCGAGCAGGCGCCCGGCGACCGCGACCCGCGGCATCGGCAGGCTGCGTACCGCCACGGCGAGGGACCTGCGATGCAGCACCCAGATGACGACCGAGAGCAACGCGGCGCAGGCGTGGGCCAGGAGCATCGCAACGCCGTCGGTGGAGCTGATCGAGGTGCCGACAGCGTGATGATGCTCGGCGCCGGGGGCCGCGGCGAACGCGACGAAGACCTCGTGGAGACCCAGCTGGGACAGCCCGGCCAGGACAGCACCGCCGAGGAGCCCGACCCGGCGCTGCAGCACGACGACGCCGGTGCCGAAGACGGCCAGGGCCGCCGTGGTCAACCAGCCCGCGCTCGGCAGCACGCCGCCCGCGGCCAGGTGAGCCAGGACCGCGCCGGTCATGATCTCGAGCGTGGCGAGCAGGGAGAGCCACACGCTTCCGCGCGTCGGCCTCACCACCCGGAGCTCCATCCGGCTCAGGCGTCCTGCGGGCGGCCCTGGACTGGCGTGTGGTTGCGGGCGAGGAGCCAGATCATGGTGCCGTAGCAGGCGATCCGGAGCACCCAGCCGAGGCCGGTGCGGAGGATGCCGAGGGCGAGGATCGCCCAGTCGCGGTCGATGGTCCCGCTCCAGGCCAGGAACCAGATCGGGCCCTGGATGGCGGCCCCGATCGCTCCGGGGGCCAGGAATAGCCAGGTCAGCCGCGTGCAGAGCTTCACGATCTGCTTGTCCTGGTGCCACTCGAGCGGATCGCCGCTGGCGACGCCGATGAAGAAGCCGAAGATCGGCCAGCCGATCAGGCACAGGCCGCCGACCACGACGGTGTAGCCGAGGCTGATCAGGATGCCGGGCAGGAAGTAGGCCAGCGCCTGCTCCTCGGCCGAGCCGCCCATGGACTGGGCCAACCGCACCACCGCGAAGCCGATGAGGATGCCGAAGATGGCGTTGCCGACGTACTGCAGGCTCGAACGCTGCACGAGCCGGACCAGCAGGAAGATCGCCGCGGTCGCGGCGGAGGCGATCAGCGCGACCTTGAGGTCCTTGAACACCAGCCAGGCGATGGTGAAGACCAGCCCGGGCACGCCGGCCTCGAGCATCCCGCGCACACCGCCCAGCCCGGCGGACATCTGGCGGCGTACGACCGCCTCGACGGTGTCGACCGTCGGATGGTTGTGGTCGTGCTCGTCGCCCTGGCCGTCGCCGGCAGGGGTCTCAGAGGTGGGGCTCACGTGTGGTTGGCTCACTCGTTGGGGTCCGGTATCAGCTCGTAGCGGGGGTTGAACATGATGCGCTGGCCGTCGGTGCGGCCGATGCGGCCCTGCACCTGC
>JALZDD010000309.1 GCA_030862715.1 Actinomycetota bacterium
GTCGACGTCTTCTGGGACCTGGCCCCGCACGACCTCTCCATCCTCGACTTCATCCTGCCCGGCGGGCTGCGCCCCACCGGGGTCGCCGCGCACGGCGCCGACCCGCTCAGGGCGGGCAAGTCCTGCGTGGGCTACCTGACCCTGCCGCTGGAGGGCGGGGCGATGGCCCACGTCCACGTCAACTGGCTCAGCCCCACCAAGATCAGGCAGATGGTGATCGGCGGGAGCCGGCGTACGTTGGTCTGGGACGACCTCAACCCGCAGCAGCGGCTCAGCGTCTTCGACCGCGGTGTCGACCTGGTCCAGCAGAGCGTGGACATCGCCGACCGGGCTGCCGCGACCATCTCCTACCGGCTGGGTGACACCTGGGCGCCGGCGCTGCCCGAGTACGAGGCCCTCTCCCGGATGGTCGGCGAGTTCGCCGAGGCGATCCGGGGCGGGCGCGCACCCGTCACCGACGGGGCCGCCGGGCTCCGTGTCCTCTCCGTCCTGGAGGCGGCCCAGACCAGCCTCCGAGCCCGTGGCGCCCTCGTCGAGGTGGCCGCCGAGACACCGACCCTGGAGCTGATCCGATGACCTCTCCCGATCTCACGAAGCTGAACGGCGCGAACGTCCTGGTCACCGGAGGTGCAGGCACGATCGCCTCCACCATCGTGGACCAGCTCCTCGACGCGGGGGTCGCCCACGTCGACGTGCTCGACAGCCTGATCCGGGGCCGTAAGGCCAACCTCGACGACGCCCTCGCCACCGGTCGCGTACGGCTGGTGGAGGGTGACATCCGTGACCGCGACCTGGTCGGCGATCTCACCGCCGGCAAGGACCTGGTCTTCCACCAGGCCGCCATCCGGATCACACTGTGCGCCGAGGAGCCCCGGCTGGCCAACGAGGTGCTCGTCGACGGAACCTTCAACGTGGTCGAGGCCGCCGTGCAGGCACGGGTGGACAAGCTGATTTACGCCTCTTCCGCCTCGGTCTTCGGGCTCGCCGAGGAGTTCCCGACGCCGGAGGGGCACCACCACAACAACAACGACACCCTCTACGGGGCCGCGAAGTCCTACAACGAGGGGCTGGTGCGGTCCTTCCGGGCGATGCACGGGCTCGACTACGTCGGGCTGCGCTACTTCAACGTCTACGGCCCGCGGATGGACGTGCACGGCGCCTACACCGAGGTGCTGGTGCGGTGGATGGAGCGGATCGCCGATGGCAAGCCGCCGTTGATCTTCGGCGACGGGCGCCAGACGATGGACTTCGTCTGCGTCCCGGACATCGCCCGCGCCAACATCCTGGCGGCCGCCTCCGAGGTGAACGAGGGTGTCTACAACATCGCCTCCGGCACCGAGACCTCGCTGCTGGAGCTGGCCGAGGCGCTGCTGCGGGCGATGGACTCCCCGCTCGGGGTCGAGCACGGTCCGGAACGGGCGGTCAACGGGGTCACCCGCCGGCTCGCCTCCATCTCCGCGGCCCGCGACGACCTGGGCTGGGCTCCGACGATCGGGCTCGAAGAGGGGCTGCGCCAGCTCGTCGAGTGGTGGGCACCGCTGCGCTCCGAGATCGCCGCGGGGCGTGCCCTGAGCGGGGGTATGTCGTGAGCCGCATCAACGTCATGCAGCCCTGGCTGGGTGAGGAGGAGATCGAGGCGGTCGCCGAGGTGCTCCGCTCCGGCTGGGTCGCCCAGGGGCCGCGCGTGGCCGAGTTCGAGCGCCGCTTCGCTTCCTCGCAGCAGGCTGCTCACGCGGTCGCCACCTCGAGCTGCACGACGGCGCTCCACCTGGCGCTGGTCGTGGCGGGGGTGAGCCCCGGGGACGACGTCGTCGTCCCGTCCTTCTCGTTCATCGCGACCGCCAACGCGGCGGTGTACGTCGGTGCCCGGCCGGTCTTCGCGGACGTCTCACCGGTCACAGGGAACCTCACCGCTGAGACGGTCCGGGAGGCCATCACGCCGCGGACGACGGCCGTGATCGTGGTCGACCAGGGCGGGGTGCCGGTCGACCTGGACGCGATCCGAGAGATCTGCGACCCGCTCGACATCATGGTCATCGAGGACGCCGCCTGCGGTGCCGGGTCGACCTACCGAGGTCGACCCGTGGGCGCCGGCGCCGAGATCGCGGCCTGGTCCTTCCACCCGCGCAAGATCCTCACCACCGGCGAGGGCGGGATGCTGACGACCTCGCGCAGTGACCTGGCCGATCGGGCACGCAAGCTGCGCGAGCACGCGATGAGTGTCTCGGCCGCCGACCGGCACGCCAGCCTGGTCTCGCCCCCGGAGTCCTACGACGAGGTCGGCTTCAACTTCCGGATGACCGATCTGCAGGCCGCGGTCGGCCTGGTGCAGCTCGATCGGCTGCCCGAGGTCGTCGCCCGGCGCCGCGAGCTGGCCGCCGTCTACGCGAAGTCGGTCGCCGAGATCGGCGGGCTGCGGGCCGTGGCCGACCCGGCCTGGGGCACCTCCAACTTCCAGTCGTTCTGGATCGAGGTGGGGTACCCCTACGGACTGGACCGGGAGGGGCTGCTGCGCGCCCTGGCCGAGGC
>JALZDD010000338.1 GCA_030862715.1 Actinomycetota bacterium
TGCGCATGGGCGGCCTGCTCGCGGCGGCAGCTGTGGCAACGGGCGGACTGGTCGCCGTGGACGCGGGCACGGCGCCTGCGGAGGCCGCGGTCAGCTGCACGATCAGCAGCCCGAAGACCGTACGTCCCGGCAACACCGGCAGCTGCGTGACGCTGCTCCAGAAGGTGCTCGGCGGGCTCAAGCCGGACGGTTCATTCGGGTCGGCGACCAAGGCGCGGGTGACGAACTACCAGCGCGCGAAGGGGCTGGCAGACGACGGCATCGTCGGGCCGCGTACGTGGTCGAAGATCAAGGCGGGCATGTCCGCCAGCGGCACTATCGTCTCTTCCGGCTCGTCCGCGAACTGGTACGCATGCCTCATCGTCCGTGGCGGCCAGTCGATCCGCTACACGGTCACCAACAAGCGCAGCACCGGGTGGAAGCAGGCCCAGCTCATCACCAGCGGCTCGCTGGCAGACCCGATCATCAACGGCTCGATCCCCAGCAAGGGCACGCGGTCGACGGCGTCGAACCCCTCGGGCCTTCCGAAGACGTACCCCACCTCGGCTGCCTACATCACCTACACCCGCGGCACGTACTTCATCCGCGACACCTACGGCTACGACTTCCCCAACGTGACGGTCTACCGCTCGTGGCTGCGCCCGTGCGGCAAGACCAGCCCGGTCTACTGGTGACCGGCTGATTACTGAAGTGAGATCTGGTGGTCCGGTCGACTAGCCTTGCCGCATGATCGACCCGCGCATCCTCCGCGAAGACCCCGACCGCGTACGTGCCTCGCAGGAGCGCCGTGGCGCGTCCTCCGACGTGGTGGACCGGGCGTTGTCTGCGGACAGTGCCCGGCGGGCAGCGATCGCGGACTTCGAGGCCAAGCGGGCCGAGCAGAAGCAGATGGGCAAGAAGGTCGCCCAGGCCAAGGGCGAGGAGAAGCAGCAGCTGCTCGCCGAGGTCAAGGACCTCGCGGCCGCCGTCAAGGCGGCCGAGGCGGCGCAGGGCGTAGCCGAGGAGGAGTGGAAGAAGGCCCTCAAGGCCATCCCCAACCTCGCCGACGACGCTCCGGCCGGGGGTGAGGACGACTTCGTCCTGATCGAGAAGGTCGGCAAGCCGCGCGACTTCGAGGCCGAGGGCTTCGAGCCGCGTGACCACGTCGAGCTCGGCAAGATGCTCGGCGCGATCGACCTCGAGCGCGGCGCCAAGGTCTCGGGCAGCCGCTTCTACTTCCTGACCGGGGTCGGCGCGGAGCTCGAGTTCGCGCTGATCAACCTGGCGATGGAGCAGGCCCGTGAGGCCGGCTTCACCCAGGTCATCGCGCCGGCGCTGGTGCGCCCGGAGGCGATGGAGGGCACCGGCTTCCTCGACCAGGTCGACGACGGCGTCTACAAGATCGAGGACGACGACCTCTACCTGGTCGGCACCTCGGAGGTGCCGATGGCGGCCTACCACTCCGACGAGATCCTCGACCCCGACACGCTGCCGCGGCGCTACGCCGCCTTCTCGTCGTGCTTCCGCAAGGAGGCCGGCTCGGCGGGCAAGGACACCAAGGGCATCATCCGGGTCCACCAGTTCGAGAAGGTGGAGATGTTCGTCTACACCACCGTCGAGGAGTCGTACGCCGAGCACCAGCGTCTCCTCGAGTGGGAGAAGGCGTTCCTGGACAAGCTCGAGCTCGCCTACCAGGTCATCGACGTGGCCGCGGGCGACCTCGGTCCGAGCGCGCTGCGGAAGTTCGACTGCGAGGCGTGGATCCCCACCCAGGGGAAGTACCGCGAGCTCACCTCGGCCTCCAACTGCACCACCTTCCAGGCTCGTCGCCTCGACATCCGGGCGCGGACGGAGAACTGCACCACCCCGGTCGCCACGCTCAACGGCACGCTGACCGCGATCACCCGTGCGATCGTCGCCATCCTGGAGACCCACCAGCAGCCAGACGGCTCGGTGCGGGTGCCGAAGGCGCTGCAGAAGTGGCTCGGCCGCGAGGTTCTGGAGCCGATCCAGAAGTGAGCACGACCGAGAGCACCACCGCCCGGCCCGGTGAGGCCGCCTGGCAGCCGAAGCTCGTCGCGCTCGACATCGACGGCACCCTGCTGCGCTGGATCGAGGGCACCGGCACCACCTCCGAGGCACTCTCGGACAAGGTTCGCGACGCCGTCCGCCGGGTCTATGACTCCGGCGCCCACGTGGTGCTCTCCTCCGGTCGCTCGGCCCACTCGATGACCGGGATCGCCGACCTGCTCGGACTCCCGGACGAGGGCGCGGACCGGTTGTGGATCGTCGCCTCCAACGGTGCGGTGGTGCTTCGCTACCCGCCGGTCGAGGTGGTGCACGAGGAGACCTTCGACGCCCGCGCCGCGGTCGAGAAGATCGTGGAACGGAGGCCGAACGTGCTGGTCGCGGTCGAGAACCGTGGTCTCGGCTACCGGTTCAACCGGCCGTTCCCCGAGGGCGAGCTCGACGGTGCGCACCTGATCGCTCCGATCGAGGAGATGGTCGCCGAGCCGGTCTCCCGGGTGATCATCCGCGACCCCGACGCGACGCCGGAGGACTTCATCGCCCTCGGTCGCGAGCTGGGCCTGCACGGCATCGACTACGTGGTCGGCTACACCGCCTGGCTCGACCTGACCCCGGTCGGCGTCTCCAAGGCATCGGGCCTCTCCTACGTCTGCGACCAGCTCGACCTCGATCCCGCCGACGTACTCGCCATCGGTGACGGCCGCAACGACGTCGAGATGCTCGAGTGGGCCGGCCGCGGGGTGGCCATGGGCAACGCCCCTGACGTCGTCCAAGAGGTCGCCGACGCTGTCACCGCCCACGTCGCCGACGACGGCGCGGCGCTGGAACTCTCCCGCTGGTTCTGAGAGTCTCAGCGCTCGTGACTCTTCCCAACACCGTCACGACGGAACGGCTGACCCTCCCGTTGTGGACCCGCGCCGACGTCGAGGCCATCCGCGATCCCGACAGCGGGATCGGACGGCCGCAGAGCTGGCACCCGCAGTTCCCGCGTGAGGACGATCGCGACGCGGCGACGATGTGGGTCGAGGGCGACCGGTGGAGTTCCCGCTACATCATGCGCAACGGGACCGTACTCGGCTCGATCGGCTTCTTCGGGCCGCCCGACACCGCCCCTGACGGCACCCCGGAGACCGAGGTCGGCTACGGCCTGATCGAAGAGGCACGCGGGTGGGGTTTCGCGACCGAGGCGCTCAAGGGTCTGCTGGCGTGCGCTGACGAAGAGGGCGTACGCATCCGGGCCTCTGTCGAGCCCACCAACGCGGCCAGCCTCCGAGTGCTCGCCAAGTGCGGGTTCACCGAGCTGCGTGGCGCCGACGAGGACGGGCATCTGGTGATGGCCAGGCCGGTGCCCGGTGGCAGAATGGAGGAATGAGGACGCCGAAGCTCGTCGCCACCGACCTCGACGGCACCCTGGTACGAGCGGACGGTTCGGTCTCGGACTTCACCCGTGGCGTGCTCGTGAAGCTCGAGGAGATCGGCGTGCCGGTCATCTTCGTGACCGGGCGGCCGCTGCGCTGGACCCGTGAGCTCTTCGAGCACATCGGCAGCGTCGGGTTGGCGATCGTCTCCAACGGCGCCCTGGTCTGGGACGTCGCCGCCGATCAGCCCCGGCTCACCCGGCTGATCGAGCCGGCCCTGACCGCCGAGGTGGCGGCGGCGCTGAAGGAGAACGTGCCCGGACTGGTCTTCGCGACCGAGTCGCTCGAAGGGTGGTCGTGCGAGCCCGCGTTCGCGACCCACACGTCCGACGCCCTCCGGCCCGCCAGGCGCGTCGCGCCGATCGAGGAGCTCGCCGACGAGCCGCTGATCAAGCTGCTCGCGCGCCGCGACGACCACGACGATGCCGATGAGCTGCTCGCGGCCGCGACGGCCGTCGTCGGCGATCGCGTCAACGTCACCCACTCGTCCTTCCCGCTGCTCGAGATCAGCGCTCCCGGGGTCACCAAGGCCTCCACGCTGGAGCTGGTCTGCACCGAGCTCGGCATCTCCGCGGCGGACGTGATCGCCTTCGGCGACATGCCCAACGACCTGCCGATGCTGACCTGGGCCGGGACCTCGTACGCCATGGCAGACGCCCATCCGAGCGTGGTCACGTGCGCGTCGCATCTCGCGCCCGGGCATGAAGAAGATGGTGTCGCGCGGGTCCTGGCTGGAGTCTTCGGCCTGTGACTGGTTTGATCTTCGCCATGCGCCGCGTCCCCCAGTTCCTCGCTGCCGTTGCTCTTGCCGCGACAGCGGCGGTCATGACGAGCCCCGCACCCGCCTCAGCTTCCCCCGCTGCAGCCCCTGTTACGGCTCCCGCGAAGTGCCCGGCCTTCAAGCTCAGCGACGCGGTCAAGGAGCCGCTGGTCTTCCACGCGCGGGTGACCGGCCCCGGCAAGGCCACCAAGAAGGGCGGCCCAGTGGTCTACCCGGTGACCGTCGTCAAGGCGCTCAAGGGCGTCACCGGCGGCAGCAGCCTCGACGTCGCGCTCAACCCCGGCGTGTGCCAGAAGAAGTCGCTGACCGCCAACGAGGACTACTACTTCTTCGTGCAGAAGAAGGGCGACACGATCCTCGCCGCCGGCAGCGCGCCGCGGGTCGAGGAATACACCGACAAGCTCCAGGCCGAGATCGCCAAGGAGTTCCCCGAGGTGATCGCCCCCGAGCCTCAGCAGGTGAGCTTCAGCGAGCCCGCGTCTCCCGAGGGTCAGAAGCTCGTCGAGGTCGCCGCTCCGGGCGTCGTACTCATCGTCGTCGGCCTGCTCGGCCTGATCATCGTGATGATTCTCGGGCGACGGAAGGTCGCGTAAGCGGGTCCGTTCCTTCGTCAAGGTATGCAGGCGAAGGATCACATCCCATGCGGAGCTCCGCTAGGAATGTGTGCCCTGATCTGCATACCTTGACGAAGGGTCAGCCTCCGGTGCCCACCCCGGCGGCCGGAAGACGTAACTCATCTTGAGCCGCCAGCCGTCGGCGCTGCGTACGTCGTTCCAGAGCTCACGGAACGCGCCGTACTCCAGCCGGAGCAGGTTGTAGGTGTCGACCTTGTAGGTCAGGCCGTACGTCGGGCGCTGCCGCTCAGGCTGGAAGGTGCCGAAGAGGCGGTCCCAGATGATCAGGATGCCGGCGTAGTTCTTGTCCAGGTATTCCGGGTCGGAGCCGTGGTGGACGCGGTGGTGCGAGGGTGTGTTGAGCACGAGCTCGAGCGGCCGCCAGAGCTTGCCGACCGTCTCGGTGTGCACGAAGAACTGGTAGATCAGGTTGATCGAGAAGGCGATGTAGATCGCCGCCGGTGAGATGCCGAGGAACGGCAGCGGGAGGAAGAAGAAGAACTCGAACCACGGGTTCCACTTCTGTCGCAGCGCGGTCGCGAACGTCATGTACTCGCTCGAGTGGTGAGCTTGGTGGGCGGCCCAGCCGACCCTCGTCCGGTGCACGAAGCGGTGGTTCCAGTAGTAGGCGAGGTCGACGATCACGACCGAGATCGCCAGACCCCACCACGTCTCCGGGACCTGCCACAGCGACGCGTAGGCGAAGATCGCCGCGTAGACCGCGAAGGTCAGCACCTTGAACACGGTCATCGACACGATCGAGCCGAGGCCCATCAGGATCGAGGTGCGCGCGTCCTTGAAGACGTAACCGGCCAGGTTGTCGTCGTGGTCGAGCCATTTCAGCGCCGCCAGCTCGATGAGGATCGAGATCACGAAGAACGGGATGGCGTACGTCAACGGGTTCTTCAACGGGTCGAGCATGTCGTTCATGGGGGACCTCCCAGGGATATGACCTTGGAGTAAGTTACCTCAAGGTCATATCGCGCCGCTAGACTCTGGGACATGTCACGGGCCAACGCTGGAACCAAGGGCGTCCCACGCGCCGACCGCGAGCTGCAGATCCTGCGAGCCGCGTGCGAGGTCTTCGGCACCATGGGGTTCGCCAAGGCGTCCGTCGCCGGGATCGCGGCCGATGCCGGTATCTCGAAGCCGCTGGTCTACCAGTACTTCGGCTCCAAGGAGGGCCTCTTCCTGGCCAGCTTCAACTACGGCGCCGAGACGCTCGCCGCCGAGATGGAGCGGGTCGCCGCCGACGACTCGGTCGGCGTCGAGCGTGGTCTGCGCACGCTCGACGGTCTCTTCCGTACGCTCGAGCCGCAGCCGTGGCTGTGGCGGCTCCTCTTCGACCCGTCAGCACCTGACGACGGTGAGGTGGCCGCCGCCCGCGCCATCTACACCGACCGGATCACTCGTCTCGCCGTCGAGGGCGTCGGCGAGCTGATGAGGCTCGTCGGCGATGACGATCCCCTCGACGCCTCTGCGCTGACCGCGGTCTGGATGAGTGCGGTCGACGCGCTGATCACCTGGTGGCTCGACCATCCCGGGGTGACGCCGGCTCAGATGACGGAGCGGTGTCATCGGCTGATCATTGCGATCTCCGGTGCCGCGCTGCCCGCCGAACTCCCTGCGGAAGGTGGGGTCCGGCCGTCCGCGGAACGCAGTAGCCTACGCGCGTGAGCGAGCGACAGCGAGTGAACCATCAGAACAACACGCGCCTGCGTCCGTACCCTGGCGCTTGCGCTACGGACGTGGGCGCGTGAGCATCGGCAGAGACCTCCAGTCGGCGATCTTCCGCAACGGCCTGTTCGGCCACCGTCCCGTGGTGCCGACCGAGCCCGTGGAGCTCGCCGCGGCCGCCCATCGGGCGATGAGCAAGGAGGCCTGGGCGTACGTCGACGGCGGAGCCGGCCAGCAGCGCACCGTCGCCGCCAACACCGCCGCCTTCGACCACTTCCGGCTGGTGCCGCGCATGCTCACCAACGT
>JALZDD010000341.1 GCA_030862715.1 Actinomycetota bacterium
CCGGAGCAGGTACGCCGCGGCCTGGTCACCGTCGCCGACGACACGATCTTCCTCACCGAGACCGGCAGGCTCCTCGCCGACGCGGTGGTCCGGGACCTGCTTCCCTGAGCATCCCTGAGTTCGGGACCTTGGTCCTGATCGAAGGATCAGGGGTGATCCTGATTGGTAAAGAGCGCCGGACGGGGGAGAGTGGAGCTATGGCAACCACAACTCTTTCCCGTCCCAGCAACGACAAATGGATCGCCGGCGTCTGCGGCGGTCTCGGCCAACGTTTCGGCATCAACTCGAACCTGATCCGGCTGGCCTTCGTCGTCTCCTGCCTGCTTCCCGGGCCGCAGTTCATCGTCTACATCGTGCTGTGGATCATCATGCCGAAGAAGTCGTCCTACTGATGGAGCCTCAGGCGGGCTCGGTCACGAAGTCGATCAGCTCCTCGACCCGCCCGAGCAGGGCGGGCTCCAGGTCACCGAACGAGTTCACCCGCCCCAGGATGTGCTTCCAGGCCCGGGCGATATCGGCCTGATCCCGGTGCGGCCAGCCCATGTGCTGGCAGATGCCCTTCTTCCACTCGATCGAGCGCGGCACGTTCGGCCAGGCCTCGAGCCCGAGCCGGCCAGGCTTGACCGCCTGCCACACGTCGATGAACGGGTGACCGACGATCAGCACGTGCTGGCCGACCGCGGAGCGCCGGATAGACTCCGCGATCCGGGCCTCCTTCGAGCCCTTGACCAGGTGGTCCACCAGGACCCCGACCCGCCGCTGCGGTCCGGGCCTGAACGAGACCAGGTGATCGGCGAGGTCGTCGACACCGCCCAGATACTCGACGACGACACCCTCGATCCGCAGGTCGTCACCCCAGATCTTCTCGACCAGCTCGGCGTCGTGACGCCCCTCGACGAAGATCCGCGACTCTCGCGCGACCCGAGCCTTGACGTTGTCCACGGCCACCGAGCCCGACGCGGTGCGGGTCGGCTTCGCCGGCGCCGTGCGGGTCACCGGGGGAGTGAGGATGACCGGCTTGCCCTCGAGCCAGAAGCCCGGCCCGAGCGGGAACGTACGCCGCTTGCCCTTCCGGTCCTCCAGGGTCAGCGTGTGCAGGTCGCGGTCGATCCGCACGATCTCGCCGACGAAATCGGTCTCGACCTCCTCGACCACCGCGCCCAGCTCTGCGGGAGTCTCGACGGCACGCCCGTTCTTGGGCTTGCGCCAGTCGCCGGCCAGTACGTCGGAGCCGTAGCGATCGCTCATCCGGAGAACGTTAGTGGAGTCAGCAGCGAGAACCGGTGAGCACGCGCCCGAGCTGCTCGAGAACCTCGTCCGGCGTGGCCGCGGTCTCCGGGAACCGGAAGGTCACGTGGTGGCCGCCGTCGAGGGTGATCCAGGAGACGTCGACGCTCTCGGCGGTGAGGTTGGAGAGGCGTACGCCCACGATGTGACGCGGCCGCAGCCCGAGCCGTGCCGAGAGCGAGCGGCACAGATCCGCCTGGTGCTCGTCGTTGGCGTGGGCCGTGATGCGGACCAGCAGATCGTCGGCGATCATAGGACTCTCCAGTGGGGCGGAAGCAGTGCAGCGAATGACTCTAAGGTCAGCCTAACCTAAGGCTATCTCGATGACGAGAGGAGTGTTCCGTTCCACAGAGCGGAGCGGCCACCGGGAACTGGTGCCTGTGACGCGAACCGGTAGGATTGGCACTCGCACGGAATGAGTGCCAGGCAGCCAGGACGATAGGAGGGCAGATGCAGAACGAACGCAGGCTCTCCGTCCTCAGGGCGATCGTCGAGGACTATGTGAAGACCGAGGAGCCGGTCGGCTCCAAAGCGCTCGTGGAGCGTCACGGTCTCGGCGTCTCCCCGGCGACGGTGCGCAACGACATGGCCGCGCTGGAGGAGGAGGGCTACATCACCGCTCCCCACACCAGTGCCGGCCGGGTGCCCACCGACAAGGGCTACCGGCTCTTCGTCGACCGGCTGACCACGGTCAAGCCGATGACCGCCGCCGAGAAGCGGGCGATCGCCGGTTTCCTCGAGGGAGCGGTCGACCTCGACGACGTCGTCAGCCGCTCGACCCGGCTGCTCTCCCAGCTGACCCGCCAGGTCGCGGTGGTGCAATACCCGACCCTGAGCCGCTCGACCGTCCGCCACGTCGAGCTGGTCGCCCTGACCCAGACCAGGCTCCTCCTCGTGCTCATCCTCAGCACCGGCCGCGTCGAGCAGCGACTGCTCGAGGTGGCCGAGGAGGTCTCCGAGGAGACCCTTGCCACGCTCCGCGCCAAGATCAACACCGCCGTCTCCGGTGCCGTCATCGCCGAGGCCGGCGAGGCGCTGCGCACGATCGCCCAGCCGGCCGACGCGCCCGCCGACGCCCCGCAGACCGATACATTGAAGGATGGGCTCGCGGCCGCGGTGGCGGAGGCCCTGATCGAGGCGATGAACGACCACCGCTCCGACGAGCGGATCTCCATCGGCGGCACCAGCAACCTGGCCCGCTTCGGTGACAGCTTCGACACCGCCGTACGCCCGCTCCTGGAGGCCCTCGAGGAGCACGTCGTCCTGCTCAAGCTGATGGGCGAGGCGACTGCGGGCGGACTGGTCACAGTGCGGATCGGCGCCGAAGGCCCTTACCAGGAGCTGTCGCAGACCAGCGTGGTCGCGACCGGCTACGGACCTGGCGACGAGGCGCTGGCCACGCTCGGCGTGGTCGGCCCCACCCGGATGGACTACCCCGGATCCATGGCGGCGGTGCGCGCGGTGGCGCGTTACCTCTCCCGGATCCTCGACGAGGCTTGAGCAGCAGACTCGATTCAAGGAAGATCAGCGAACTTCGATGGCAGGAAGACCGACGTTGGACCCCTATGAGCTCCTCGGTGTCGACAAGGACGCCGACGACGCAACGATCAAGAAGGCGTACCGGAAGCTGGCGCGCCAGTACCACCCTGACGTCAACCCCGACGCCGAGTCGCAGGAGAAGTTCAAGGAGATCTCCCACGCGTACGAGGTGCTGAGCGACCCGCAGAAGCGGGCTGCGTTCGACCGCGGTGGCGACCCGTTCGCGGGCGGTTTCGGCGCTCAGGGTGCGGGCTTCTCGTTCACCGACATCATGGACGCCTTCTTCGGCGGCGCCGGAGCCGGTGGTGCCGGTGCCGGACGCGGCCCCCGTCCGCGTGTACGCCGCGGGCAGGACGCCCTCATCCGTCTCGACATCGACCTGGCCGAGGCCGCCTTCGGCGTCACGCGCGACCTCAAGGTCGACACCGCGGTCGTCTGTGACACCTGTGGTGGCGAGGGGGCCGCGGAAGGCTCTCACCCGGTCCCGTGCGAGACCTGCCACGGCCAGGGCGAGGTCGCGGTCGTGCAGCGCTCCTTCCTGGGCGAGATCCGTACGCTGCGTCCGTGCTCGGCCTGCAACGGCTTCGGCACCGTCATCCCCGACCCGTGCCGCGACTGCAGCGGCGAGGGCCGGGTGCGCTCCCACCGCACCCTGACCGTCAAGATCCCGCCGGGCGTCGACGACGGCACCCGGGTGCAGCTCGCCGAGCAGGGCGAGATCGGCCCCGGAGGCGGCCCCGCCGGTGACCTCTACGTCGAGATCCACGTCGCCAAGCACGCCACCTTCACCCGCAGGGGCAACGACCTGCACTGCACCGCGAAGGTGCCGATGACCGCGGCCGCGCTCGGCACCACGCTCAACCTGCCGACCCTGGAGGCCGACCTCGTCGGCGAGGGCGCCGACCAGATCGACCCCGAGGACGCCTCGATCCAGATCGACCTCAAGCCCGGCACCCAGTCCGGCACCGACCACGTCCTGCGTGGCCGCGGTGTGCCCGGTCTGCGTGGCGGTCGCGGCGACCTGATCGTGACCATCAACGTGGAGACCCCCACCAAGCTCGACCTCGAGCAGGAGGCGCTGCTGCGCCAGCTCGCCGAGATGCGCGGTGAGGAGTCCGTCCAAGGCCAGCTCAAGGCGGCCCACAAGGGCGGCGTCTTCTCCTGGTTCAAGGACACCCTCAACGGGCACTGATCCACGATGACTCTTCCCGTTCACCTCGTCGAGTCGCTCGTCGGCACCCGTGTCGGCGACGACATCGAGGTGAGCGGTGACGAGGGCCACCACGCGGTCGTCGTACGCCGCCTCCGGGTCGGTGAGGAGGTCGTGCTCACCGACGGCGCCGGCGAGGGCGTCACCGGCACGATCACCCAGACCACCAAGAAGTCGATGATCGTACGCGTCGACGAGATCTTCCTCGGCGACGCGCCGCCCGAGCCCGCGCTGACGGTCGTCCAGGCGCTGCCCAAGGGCGACCGTGGCGAGCTCGCCGTCGAGATGCTCACCGAGATCGGCGCCGCCAGCATCGTCCCATGGGCAGCGACCCGCTCGGTCGCCGTCTGGAAGGGCGAGCGCGCGGTCAAGTCCCTGGCCCGCTGGCGGGCCACCGCCCGGGAGGCCGCCAAGCAGTCGCGCCGGCTGTGGCACCCCGAGGTCGAGCCGCTGGCCACCACCGACGCCATCGTGGCCAAGATCGAGGCGGCCGACGTCGCCGTCGTGCTCCACGAGGAGGGCACCCTCCCGCTCGGCGCCGTCCCCGTCATCGACGAGGGCACCATCCTGGTCGTGGTCGGCCCCGAGGGCGGCCTGACGGAGGAAGAGATCGCCCTGTTCGAGAAGGCCGGCGCCACCACCATCCGTCTCGGCGGCGAGGTCCTGCGCACCTCCACCGCCGGCGTCGCCGCCTCCGCCGCCCTGCTGGCCCGCACCCGCCGCTGGGACTGACCGCTGGGACTGACCGCCGACTGCCCGGCGTGGTGGGTTCCTCCTTCGGGGACGCCGGGTGAGTATGGACGCATGAGGAGCACACGTACGCGTCCGGCGGGCGCCATCATCGCTCTTGCTCTCTGCGGCGTACTGGCTGGCGGGTGCGGAGGCAACGACGCCGTTGCCGAGGATCCCGAGGTTTCGGCAGAGCCGTCCGAGGAGCCGTCGACGCTGCCACGCACCTCCGGCCTGATCACGCTGGCGGCGCCGGCCGAGGGTGCGACGGTCTCGGACAGCTTCGAGGCCTCGGGCAAGGCCAACTCTCCCGAGGCCAACGTGCCGTGGGAGGTCCGCGACACCACCGGGGAGACGGTGCTCGAAGGTCACGCGACCGCCGAGGGCTGGGTGGACAAGCTCTACCCGTGGAAGACCACGGTCGACGTATCCGAGCTCGAGCCCGGGACGTACCTCTTCATCGCCCGCACCGACGACACCTCCGACGGCGAGGGGAAGCCTTCTGAGGAGGTCGGCGCCCGGATCACTGTCGAGTAGGACATCATCGCTACCGTGATCCTCACCGAACGGCAGCTCAACCGGACCCTCCTGCTCCGCCAGCATCTGCTGTCGCGGGTCTCGCTCACCCCGGCCGAGATGATCGAGCATCTGGTCGGCCTGCAGGCGCAGGAATCGTCGCCGCCGTTCTTCGCGCTGGCCGCCCGGCTGGAGTCGTTCGACCCGTACGCGCTCAGCGCGCAGCTCGAGTCGAGCGCGCTGGTCCGGCTCTCCTCGCTGCGGTCGACGATCCACATGCACACCGCCGCCGATGCCGCGCTGATCAGGGCCTGGACCCAGCCGGTCCACGACTTCTACACCCAGCGCGTCGAGATCGTCCGCCCGGCGGCGCAGCTGGAGGGCTTCGTGGAGGCGGCCGAGGACGTACTCGCTCTCGGTGCCCTGCCCAACGCGGCCCTCGAGGCCGGCCTGGTCGAGCACTTCCCCGACGTCCCGGCCAAGGCGCTCGGCCTGCGGGCACGCAACGAGCTGCCGCTGGTCCAGCTGCCTCCGCGAGGCCTGTGGAAGGGCTCGGGCGGGCTCGTCTACGACCTGCTCCCGCGCTGGACGGGCGTGCCCCCGGTGGAGGTGGACGATGTCGTCCCGGCGCTGGCGCCGGACATCGTACGCCGCTACCTGCTCGCCTTCGGGCCGGCGACCGCCGCCGACATCACCACGTGGTCGTCGCTCACGCGACTGGGCCCGGTGGTCAAGCGGATCGAGGGGCTGGTGACCTACCGCGACGAGGCCGGCAAGACCCTCTACGACGTCCCGGACGCTCCGCTCGCCACCGGCGACGAGCACGCCCCGGTGCGCCTGTTGGGCAGGTTCGACAACGTCTGGCTCTCGCACGCCAACCGCGAGCGGATCACCGCCAAGGGGACCCGGAAGGAGTGGGGCATCGGGGGCGGCGGCGCGGTCATCATCGCCGGCGGCCACCTCATCGGCCTCTGGAAGCCCGTGGACGGCAAGGTCGAGGTCGTCAAGCTGCTCCGCGACCTCACCCCGGACGAGCGTGACGAGCTCGCCGAGGAGACCGTACGCGTCGAATCGCTGCTGGCGAGCTGACGCCGGAACTATCCAGTAGGAGAGGGGCCGAGCGCCCGCGTACCATGGACGCATCAGCCTCGTGACGAGAAAGGGCCCGCTCCGGGCATCCATGACCGATCGACACCCAAGTCCGCTTCCGACCGACACCTCCGACCAGGGGGTGACCGCGACCACCCAGCAGATCGTCTCGGGCTCCGCTTCGACAAAGCACACCGTGGTCGTTCCGAACAGCGTCGACATGGTGACCGTCCTCGGTCCGGCCGATGAGCACCTCGGGATCATCGAGGCCCACTTCGACGCCGACGTGCACGTGCGTGGCAACCGGATCACCCTTCACGGCGCCCCCAGCGAGATCGCGATGATCGAGCGGGTCCTGGAGGAGCTGGTCCAGATCATCCGCACCGGCCAGGGCGTCAGTGGCGAGACCGTTGAGCGGGTGATCGGCATGCTCCAGGCCGACACCACGGAGAAGCCGGCCGACGTGCTGAGCCTCAACATCCTCTCCAACCGCGGTCGGAGCATCCGTCCCAAGACGCTCAACCAGAAGCGCTACGTCGATGCGATCGACAAGCACACGATCACCTTCGGCATCGGCCCGGCCGGCACCGGAAAGACCTACCTGGCGGTCGCCAAGGCGGTCCAGGCGCTGCAGACCAAGCAGGTCACTCGGATCATCCTGAGCCGCCCGGCGGTCGAGGCCGGCGAGAAGCTCGGCTTCCTGCCCGGCACCCTGACCGAGAAGATCGACCCCTACCTGCGCCCGCTCTACGACGCGCTGCACGACATGATGGACCCGGAGCTGATCCCCAAGCTGATGGCGTCGGGGACCATCGAGGTGGCCCCGCTCGCGTTCCTCCGCGGGCGAAGCCTCAACGACTCCTTCATCATCCTCGACGAGGCGCAGAACACCACGCCCGAGCAGATGAAGATGTTCCTGACCCGCCTCGGCTTCGGCTCGAAGATCGTGGTCACCGGTGACGTGACCCAGACCGACCTCCCCAACGGCCAGAAGTCCGGACTCCGGGTCGTGGAGGGCATCCTCGACGACGTCAAGGACATCAGCTTCAACAACCTGACCAGCCACGACGTCGTACGCCACCGACTGGTCGCCAAGATCGTCGCCGCCTACGAGGAGCACGACGTGCAGAGCCAGGGACGGGCCTCCGGAGAGGTGCGATGAGCACCGAGATCATCAACGAGTCCGAGCAGGAGATCGACGTCGAGCACGTCGCCAAGCTCGCTCGTTTCCTGCTCGAGCAGCTGCGCGTGCACCCGCAGGCCGATCTCCGGATCAAGTTCGGCGACGAGGCCACGATCACCGAGCTCAACGAGCGCTACTTCGACACCGAGGGGCCGACCGACGTGCTGTCGTTCCCCGGTGACGAGCTGCTCCCCGGCCGCCTCGACGAGGAGCCGGAGGAGGGCGACCTGGGCGATATCATCATCGCCCCGACGATCGCGGCCAAGCAGGGAGAGGCAGCCGGCCACGGCACCGTGGCGGAGATCGAGCTGCTGACCACCCACGGCATCCTCCACCTGCTCGGCTACGACCACGTGGACCCCGACGAGCACGCCGAGATGTTCGGGCTGCAGGCCAAGCTGCTCAAGGCCTGGGGCTCCTCGGCCACCGCACCCGAGTAGGAGCACCACCACCAACCATGGACGATGCGAGGCTGCTGATCGCAGCCGCAGTTCTGGTCCTGATCGCCGGCATCTTCTCGGCCGCCGACGCGGCGCTCAGCGCCTTCTCCCGCGCCCGGGCCGCGGAGCTGGTCTCCGAGGGCCGCGCCGGGGCCAAGCGCCTGGTGGCGGTGGTCGGCGACCCCGCCCGCTACGTCAACACGGTGCTGCTGCTCAGGATGCTGTGCGAGATCGGAGCGACGGTGCTGGTCGCGCTGTGGGCGTACGACCTCTACCAGGGGCACTGGTGGCCGACCGTGCTCACCACGACCGCGACGATGACCGTGGTCTCCTTCGTCGTCATCGGCGTCGGGCCCCGCACCCTGGGGCGTCAGCACCACGAGGGCATCGCCCTCGCGGTCGCCGGCCCGATCGGCGCGATCACCGCCATCCTCGGCCCGATCCCGAGCCTGCTGATCATGCTCGGTAACGCGCTCACCCCCGGCAAGGGCTTCCGCAAGGGCCCGTTCTCGACGGAGACCGAGCTGCGCGAGCTGGTCGACATCGCGGAGGCCTCCGACCTGATCGAGGCCGACGAGCGCCGGATGATCCACTCGGTCTTCGAGCTCGGCGACACCCGTGCCCGCGAGGTGATGGTGCCCCGCGGCGACATCGTCTTCCTGGAGCGCCGCAAGACCCTGCGCCAGGCGCTGTCCCTGTTCCTGCGCTCGGGCTACTCCCGGATGCCCGTGATCGACGACAGCCTCGACGACATCATCGGGATGGTCTACCTCAAGGACGTCGTCGCGCGGGACTTCGAGGCGCCGGAGGTCGAGACCACCCAACGGGTCGAGTCGCTGATGCGCAAGCCGACCTGGGTCCCCGACTCCAAGCCGGTCGACGAGCTGCTGGCCGAGATGCAGCAGCACCGCCAGCACATCGCGGTCGTCGTCGACGAGTACGGCGGCACCGCCGGCCTGATCACCATCGAGGACATCCTCGAGGAGATCGTCGGCGAGATCACCGACGAGTACGACATCGAGGACCGCGAGCCCCTCCACCTCGGCGACGGCTCCTGGCGGGTGCCCTCCCGCTTCCTGGTCAGCGACCTCGAGGAGCTCATCGGCCTCCCCGTCGAGGAGGACGACGTCGATTCCGTACGCGGTCTGATGGCCAAGCATCTCGGCCTCGTGCCGATCCCCGGGACCGAGGTCGAGGCCCACGGGCTCTGCTTCGTGGCCGAGGAGGCTGCCGGCCGGCGGAACAAGATCGGTACCGTACGCATCAGCGTCGTCGTCCCGGCCGAGACGGAGGCCGACGACGAGGACGAGCAGCGCGAGAAGACGGACAGGAAGAAAGAGGCCCATGCCCGAGCAGAGTGAGCCCTCCGCGGAGGACCGCAAGCTGGTGACCCTGGCGCGCGCGACGCGAGCCCGCACCGGTGCGGCCGAAGGAGCGGCCGTACGCGACCTCGACGGCCGCACCTACGCGGCCGCCACCGTGGACCTGCCCTCGCTCCAGGTCTCCGCGATCGGCGTCTGCGTGGCGATGGCGGTGGCCTCCGGCTCCAAGGGCCTCGAGGCCGTGGTCGTGCTCGGCGAGGCCGGGGAGGCGTCTGCGAACGACCTCTCGATCGTCAAGGAGTTCGCGGGCGAGGACGTCCCGGTCCTCGTCGGCGACCCCCGCGGCAACCTCCGCTGAGCCCCTGCGGGCTGCTCAGCGAGCGGCTCGGTGGCCGCCGGTGCCGCCCGCCCCGCCGGACTCGGCGAGGAGCGGAAGCGTGCCCAGCTCGATCGTGACGTGGATCCCGTCCTCGTCCCGGTAGGCGGTGAGGCCGTTCATGGTCGCCATGTCGACGCCCTTCTCACGCATGTGCACGACGATCTGGTCGATCGCCAGCGCGAGCCGGGCCTGCGAGACGGACTTGTTGCGCCACTTGACCTGGTTCTCGGTGAAGTAGGGGGTTGCCTTCTCGGCGAGCGTTGACACAGCGTCACGATGGGCAGCACTGGACATGGGGACCCTCCAGGGTGCACGAGATGGGGGCGCTCGACGGGAGCAGTCGGCGCTTGTGACTGTAAGCGAACGAACGTGAAAATCGAAACCCGAGATCCCAGGGCGCGAGTAAAGTGCGTGGAGTGACGGGTGAGACTGGTTGGCAACGACACACCGAGGCCGTCGAGCGGCTGACGACCTCCTACAAGGAGATTCCTGACGGCGCCCCCGTCAGGCTGGCCAAACGCACCACCAACCTCTTCCGGGCCCGAGCGGCGACCGACGCCCCGGGCCTCGACGTCTCCGGCCTGGGCGGCGTGATCGAGGTCGATGCCGAGGCGGCCACTGCCGACGTACAGGGGATGTGCACCTACGAGGATCTCGTCGACGCCACCTTGGCGCACGGGATGATCCCCTACGTCGTCCCGCAGCTGCGCACGATCACGCTCGGTGGCGCGGTGACCGGGATGGGCATCGAGGCCACCTCGTTCCGCAACGGGATGCCGCACGAGTCGGTGCTGGAGATGGACATCCTGACCGGGGCGGGCGAGATCGTCACGACGCGTCCAGGGGAGGACCTGTTCGACACCTTTCCGAACTCCTACGGCTCGCTCGGCTATGCCACCAGGCTCAAGATCAAGCTGGAGAAGGTGCCGGGATACGTCGCGCTGCGGCACGTACGCTTCGACGACCTCGGCCTGCTCACGAAGACGATCGCGCAGATCACCGAGAGCAGGACGTACGAGGGGGAGCGGGTCGACGGGCTCGACGGTGTTGCGTTCGAGCCGGGGGAGTACTACCTGACCCTCGCGACCTGGACCGACAAGGCCACCCAGACCCCCAGCGACTACGGCGGCCAGCAGATCTACTATCGCTCGATCCGGGAGCTCTCCCAGAAGAACGGCGGAGTTGACCTCCTGACGACCTACGACTATCTGTGGCGCTGGGACACCGACTGGTTCTGGTGCTCGGGCGCCTTCGGCGCACAGAACAAGTACCTCCGCAGGGTGTGGCCGCGCCGGCTGCGGCGCTCGGACGTCTACATGAAGCTGGTCGGCCTGGACCGGAAGTTCGGCATCGCCGACAAGCTCGACGCGCGTGCCGGACGGCTTCTGCGGGAACGGGTGATCCAGGACATCGAGGTCCCGGTCGAGAACCTCCCCGCATTCCTGGAGTGGTTCGACGCCGAGATCGGGATGCGGCCGGTGTGGCTGTGTCCGCTGGTCTCCCAGGGGACGAACAC
>JALZDD010000351.1 GCA_030862715.1 Actinomycetota bacterium
ACCAGGTCGAGATCGTCATCCACCCAGACAACTCCGTCACGGTCACAGACAACGGCCGCGGCATCCCGGTCGACACGATGGCCAAGGAGAAGCGGCCCGCGGCCGAGGTCGTCCTCACCGTTCTCCACGCGGGCGGCAAGTTCGGCGGCGGCGGCTACAAGGTCTCCGGCGGTCTGCACGGCGTCGGTGTCTCGGTCGTGAACGCGCTCTCGCGCAACCTGAAGGTCGAGGTGCGCAACCGCGGGAAGCTGTGGGAGCAGGAGTTCTCCCTCGGCGACCCCGACTACCCGCTGCGCGAGGTGCGCGACCTCGAGGAGGGGGAGGGCACGGGCACGATCGTGACCTGGTACGCCTCGCCCGACATCTTCGAGACGACGTCGTACTCCCTCGAGACCATCAGCAACCGCTTCCGCGAGATGGCGTTCCTCAACAAGGGCCTCGAGATCGTGGTCTACGACGAGCGCCCCGCAGCCGGCGAGCTCGCCGACGCGGTTGCCGACGACACCATCAGCAACGAGCTCGTCCAGGGCCACGCGGGCGCCATCGAGCTCGCCGGCGCGGGCCTGAAGCAGGTTTTCAAGTACGAGCGCGGGCTCGTCGACTACGTCGAGCACATCAACCGCACCAAGACCGCGGCCAACCCGACGATCATCTCGTTCGAGGCCGACACCCCCGAGGACTCCGAGAGCCACATGAGCCTCGAGGTCGCGATGCAGTGGAACACCGGCTACAACGAGTCGGTCCACACCTTCGCCAACACGATCAACACCCACGAGGGCGGCACCCACGAGGAGGGCTTCCGCTCCGCGCTGACCTCGCTCGTCAACGGCTGGGGCGAGCAGTGGGGGATGATCAAGAAGCGCGAGGACCGGGTCGGCGGCGAGGACATCCGCGAGGGCCTGACCGCGATCATCTCGATCAAGCTCGGAGAGCCGCAGTTCGAGGGCCAGACCAAGACCAAGCTCGGCAACACCGAGGCCAAGTCGTTCGTGCAGCGGGTGGTCAACGAGGAGCTCGGTGCGTGGTTCGAGCAGAACCCCACCGAGGGCAAGGAGATCGTGCGCAAGGGGATCGCCGCGGCCACCGCCCGGGTTGCGGCACGCAAGGCCCGCGACCTGGCCCGCAACCGCAAGGGGCTGCTCGGCGGCGGTGGCCTCCCCGGCAAGCTCGCCGACTGCCAGTCGACCAGCCCCGAGGAGTGCGAGATCTTCGTGGTCGAGGGCGACTCGGCGGGCGGCTCGGCGAAGGGCGGGCGCGACCCGCGGATCCAGGCGATCCTGCCGATCCGCGGCAAGATCCTCAACGTGGAGAAGGCCCGCATCGACCGGGTGCTGGCCAACACCGAGGTGCAGGCGATCATCTCCGCGCTCGGCACCGGCATCCAGGAGGACTTCGACCTCGCCAAGTGCCGCTACCACAAGATCGTGATGATGGCCGACGCCGACGTCGACGGCCACCACATCAACACGCTGCTGCTGACGCTGCTGTTCCGGTTCATGAAGCCGCTGATCGAGCAGGGCTACGTCTACCTGGCCCAGCCGCCGCTCTACCGCCTGCGCTGGAACAAGCCGGCCGAGCACGAGTTCGTCTACTCCGACTCCGAGCGTGACGCTCTCATGCGCGACGGTCTCGAGCAGGGCAAGAAGCTGCCCAAGGAGAACCCGGTCCAGCGCTACAAGGGTCTGGGCGAGATGAACGCCGACGAGCTGTGGGAGACCACGATGGACCCGAGCCAGCGACTGCTGCTGCAGGTCACCCTCGAGGACGCCGCCCACGCCGACGAGATCTTCTCCATCCTCATGGGCGAGGACGTCGCCGAGCGACGCTCGTTCATCCAGCGCAACGCCAAGGACGTCCGATTCCTCGATATCTGAGTCTCGCCGAGGCCCTAGATACCGATAGACGCATGCAGAAAGTGAAATCGTGACCGAGACTCCTCCGGAAGGCTCCGGGCAGACCGCTGCCGGCGGCCGGATCGAGACCGTCGAACTCCAGGCCTCGATGCAGTCGAGCTACATCGACTACGCGATGGCCGTCATCGTGGGTCGGGCGCTGCCCGACGTACGTGACGGGCTCAAGCCCGTCCACAGGCGCGTCCTCTACGCGATGTACGACGGTGGCTACCGTCCCGACCGCGGGTTCTCCAAATGCGCCCGTGTCGTCGGTGAGGTGATGGGTAACTACCACCCCCACGGCGACTCGGCGATCTACGACACCCTGGTCCGGCTGGCGCAGCCGTGGGTGATGCGCAACCCGCTGATCCACGGCCAGGGCAACTTCGGTTCGCCCGGTAACGACCCGGCCGCGGCCATGCGTTACACCGAGTGCCGGATGGCGCCGCTGGCGCTGGAGATGGTCCGCGACATCACCGAGGACACCGTCGACTTCGGGCCCAACTACGACGGCCGCTCCCAGGAGCCGGCCATCCTGCCGGCGCGGTTCCCGAACCTGCTGGTCAACGGCTCGGCCGGCATCGCGGTCGGTATGGCGACCAACATCCCGCCGCACAACCTGCGTGAGGTCGCATCCGGCGCCAAGTGGTCGCTCGAGCACCCCGACGCGACGCGCGAGGAGCTTCAGGACGCGCTGCTCGAGCGGATCAAGGGCCCCGACTTCCCCAACGGTGCGCTGATCGTCGGCCGCGAGGGCATCGAGCAGGCCTACCGCACCGGCCGCGGCTCGATCACCCAGCGTGCGGTGATCGAGGTCGACGAGGACAACAAGGGCCGCACCAACCTGGTGATCACCGAGCTCCCCTACATGGTGAACCCGGACAACCTGGCCCAGAAGATCGCCGACCTCGCCGACACCGGCAAGGTGCAGGGCATCGCGGACGTCAAGGACAACACCTCCTCCCGCACCGGGCAGCAGCTCGTGGTCGTGCTCAAGCGCGA
>JALZDD010000356.1 GCA_030862715.1 Actinomycetota bacterium
GGCGTAGACCGGACACGGAAGCCTCCTTGGCTGTGAAACGATTCAGCAACACGCTAAGGATCCAGTGACACCGGTCACAAGGATTTGACCGAATGCGGCCAAGAGCGGACGGCGTCAGATCACCCCAGCGCGGACGGCGTGCACGACCACCTCGATCGACGACTCCACGCCGATCTCGTCGGCCACCGACCGCAGCCGGCGGCGGACCGTGCGCTCCGAGACTCCGACGCGGCGGGCGATCGTGTGGATCGTGTGACCGCGGGAGAGAAGCCGCAGGATCTCGATGTCGAGCGCGGTCGGGCCCCAGTCGGTCTTCGACTGCTCCGTACGCCGCCGGTCGACCACCGTCACTCGCTCTCTCCCACCACGATCACGTGCAGGATCCGGGGGCCGTGCACGCCCTCGACGCGGTCGAGCTCGATGTCGCTGGTCGCCGACGGGCCGCTGATCCAGGTCTGCGGCCTCGCCGGGTCGAGCCGGGCGACGGCCTGCGGGACGCCAGCCACGACCTGGGCTGCTCCGAGCACACACACGTGCAGGTCCGGGACGAGGGTGAGCGCGCGACGTCCCTGGCCGGGCCCGTGGTCGAGCACGACCGTGCCGGTGGCGGCGATGCCGAGCGCGGCCCCGGACACGACCGCGTCGACCGCGTCGAGCTCGGCGGCCGACTGTCCGGTGTCATCGACGGATCCGGGGACCGGCCACGGCAGGCCCGGGGGTACTACGACGCGCCGGCCGGCGACGGCCCGCGCCAGCACGTCGGCGACCTCTGCTGCGCGGCACCGGGTGACCGTGGCGCGATAGTCCTCGACCCGCTCCACGAACCGGGCGAGCACCGCGGACCGGTCGTGGTCGTCGCCGACAACCCGGTAGCCGCGCGGCACCTCAGCGGTCGGGTGGGGCGCGTCGCCGAGCGCCTGCCGGACTCGGCCCAGGATCTCCTCACGGGTGCTCATCGGCACCTCCTTCGGTGCGGCGCCACCAGGCGCGGAAGGACTCGGCGGGCGCGTCCGGCAGGTCGCGGGCCTGCGTCCAGGGGCGCGCCCCGGCGCGACGGGCGAGCCGGACGCCGGTGCCGACGAGGCGCTCGGCGAATCCGAGCCGGCGCCCGGACGCGAGCGTCGCCCCGGCGGCCTTCATCGCCACCGCCTCGGGCTTGGGCAGGCCGCCGCGGTGGGCGTCGACCACCTGCGATCGCAGCTCCACGAGCACCGAGGGGATGTCGATACGTACGGGGCAGGCCTCGAAGCAGGCGCCGCACAGCGTCGAGGCGTACGGCAGGGAGTCGGTCTGGTCGTCGACGCCCACGCCCTTCAACAGCGGGTTGAGGATGGCGCCGATCGGGCCCGGGTAGACCGAGCCGTACGCATGGCCGCCGGTGCGCTCGTAGACCGGGCAGACGTTGAGGCAGGCCGAGCAGCGGATGCAGCGCAGCGCCTGCCGGCCGACCTCGTCGGCGAGCGCTCGCGTGCGGCCGTTGTCGAGCAGCACGACATGCACCTCCTGAGGGCCGTCGTCCGGGGTGACGCCGGACCACACCGAGGTGTAGGGGTTCATCCGCTCCCCCGTCGCCGAGCGCGGCAGGAGCTGGAGGAAGACGTCGAGATCGTCCCAGGTCGGCACGATCTTCTCGATGCCGACCACCGAAACCAGCACCTCGGGCAGGGTCAGGCACATCCGGCCGTTGCCCTCCGACTCCACCACGACGAGGGACCCGGTCTCGGCGACCGCGAAGTTGGCACCCGAGACACCGACCTTGGCGCGCAGGAACTTCTCGCGCAGGTGCAGGCGGGCTGCCTCCGCAAGCCGCGCGGGCTCGTCGGTGAGGTCGTCAGGAGCGGGACGGCCGACCTCACCCATCGCGGAGGCGAAGATCTCGCGGATCTCGGCGCGGTTGCGGTGGATGGCGGGGACCAGGATGTGGGAGGGCAGATCATCTCCGAGCTGCACGATGAGCTCGGCGAGGTCGGTCTCCCAGGCGTCGATTCCGCGGGCGGCGAGCGCCTCGTTGAGACCGATCTCCTGGGTCGCCATCGACTTCACCTTCACCACCTCGGTGGCGTGGTGTGCGGCGGCGATGTCGCCGACGATGCGGCACGCCTCGGCGGCGTCGCTCGCCCAGTGGACGGTCGCGCCGGCCTTGGTGAGCGACTCCTCGAGGCGTATCAGGTGCTCGTCGAGGTGGAGCAGCACGTTGTCCTTGATGGCCGCACCGGCCAGGCGCAGCTCCTCCCACTCCTCGACCTCGCCGACGACGGCGGCACGCTTCGCGCGGATGGTGCCGGTGGCGTGCGCGAGGTTGCGGCGCAGCTGGGAGTCGCCGACCGCCTCCCGCGCGGCCTTCGGGAACACCGGCATCCCCACGAACGTGCCGGTCACGAGGCAACCACCGAGGCGACCACCGAGACAGGCTCGGTCTGGGCGAGCACGTCGGCCAGATGCATGACGCGTACGCCGGCGCGCTGACGTGAGAGCAGGCCTCCGACATGGGTCAGGCAGGACCTGTCACCGGCCACCAGCACCTCGGCCCCGGTCTCGCGTACGTGCCGGGCCTTGTCGGAGCCCATGGCCACCGACGTGTCGGAGTTCTTCATCGCGAAGGTGCCGCCGAACCCGCAGCACTCGGTCGCG
>JALZDD010000381.1 GCA_030862715.1 Actinomycetota bacterium
CCGACGCGATGGCGTACGCCGTGGACAAGCTCAAACCGGCCGCCCTGGTCGACATCGCCACCCTGACCGGCGCGATGCGAGTCGCGCTCGGGCAGACGATGGCCGGCTACTTCGCCGACGACGACGCCCTCGCCACGCTGCTGGCCGAGGCGTCTGATGTCTCTGGCGAGACGCTGTGGCGGATGCCGTTGGTCGCCGACTACGAGGACAAGCTCTCCTCGAAGGTCGCCGACGCCGACAACGCCCCCGGTGGGCCCGGCGCCATCACCGCCGCGCTCTTCCTGCACCACTTCACCGGTGGCATCCCGTGGGCCCACATCGACGTCGCCTGCGGCGACGCCTATGCCGACGTCCACGAGCTCACTCCCGGCCCCACCGGCTTCGGTGCCCGGGTCCTGCTCAGCTGGCTGGCGAGCGCCGACCCGCTGTCCGGCGTCGGTTCCTGAGCGCTAGGACTTCCGGGCGAGCAGGAGGCCGTCGCCCACCGGGAGCAGCAGCGGGATGAGGTCGTCGTTGTCGGCGACCTGCTGGTTGAGCTCGCGGATGGTGGCGGTCTCCTCGTCGCGTACGGACGGGTCGGCCACGCGGTCGTGCCACAGGGCGTTGTCGAAGGCGACGACGCCGCCGGGACGGAGCAGACGCAGCGCTTCCTTGAGGTAGGCCGAGTATTCGGTCTTGTCGCCGTCGACGAACACCAGGTCGTAGTGGTTGTCGGTGAGCCGGGGGAGTACGTCGAGGGCGGCGCCGGCGATGCACCGCGCCTGCCGCTGGCCGAAACCGGCCTCGGTGAAGCTCTGGCGGGCCAGGCGCTGGTGCTCGGTCTCGATGTCGACGGTGGTCAGTACCCCCTCGGGGCGCATGCCGCGCAGCAGCCACAGCCCGGAGACGCCGGTGCCGGTGCCGACCTCGACGACGTTCTTGGCGTCGAGGACCGAGGCGAGGAAGCGCAGCGCCGCTCCGCCACCGGGCCCGATCGGGGCGACACCGACCTCCTCGGCCCGGGATCGGGCGGCTGCGAGGAGGTCGTCCTCACCGACGAACTCGTCGGCGTAGGTCCAACTTGCGGTCGAGACAGGGCTGGTCACACCGCAAAACCTAACCTGTTTCGCGCAACGGTGCGGGAACGCCTGATCCAACTTGTGCGTTGGAAGAGCACAGGAAGAGGAAAAATAGGAGCCTCACAGGCAACTCTCAGCCCTTCCGGTCCCAGGGGATCTACCGTAGGAGATGTCAGCGATCAGCGAGACAGACGACAGGAGCACCATGACCGCCGAACCCACGCAGGCCCCGACCGTAGAGCCGGGCGTTCCGACGTGGGACGAGATCGTGGAGAAGCACTCCGACCGGGTCTACCGGCTCGCCTACCGTCTCACCGGCAACCGCCACGACGCGGAGGACCTCACCCAGGAGGTCTTCGTGCGCGTATTCCGCTCTCTCGACACCTACAGCCCCGGCACCTTCGAGGGCTGGCTGCACCGGATCACCACCAACCTCTTCCTCGACCAGGCCCGTCGTAAGCAGCGGATCCGCTTCGATGCCCTCTCCGACGAGCGCGCCTCGCGCTTGACGAGCAGCGGCCCGACGCCGGACATGGCCTACACCGACCAGCGCTTCGACGACGACATCGAGCGCGCGCTGGCTACGCTGCCGCCCGACTTCCGGGCCGCGGTCGTGCTCTGTGACGTGGAGGGGCTCTCCTACGAGGAGATCTCCGAGATCCTCGGTGCCAAGCTCGGCACCGTCCGCTCGCGTATCCACCGCGGCCGGGCGATGCTCCGTGACACCCTCGCCCATCGCGCCCCGCGCGGCGGACGACTGCGTCACTCCGGGCCCAAGGTGTTGTGGGGCGGGGCTTCATGAGTCTTCTGGGCAACCACCTCGGCGCGCGCATCAGCGCCCTTCTCGACGGACAGCTCCCCGCAGCAGACGAGGAGCGCGCCTGGGCGCACGTGCACGAGTGCTGCGCCTGCCGCCGCGCCGTGGAGCGCGAGGGCTGGCTCAAGCGACGCCTGGCCGGCCTCAGCGTCGACCCCGGGGTCACCGCACCGGCCGACCTCAAGGGCTCGCTCCGCGGCGGTGTCCTGGCCGCCTCGATGTGGCCCGCCGACGACCTCGACGAGACCTACTCCGACCCCCGGTCGATGCGGCGTACGTTGGTGATGGTCGCCGCCGGTGGCGGTGCTGTCGGTGCCGCCGTCTTCGGCATGTTCACCTTCGCCGCCGCGCCCGCCGACGCGCCGGTCCCCAGAAACCTCCCGGTCACCGCGGTCACCCAGGTTCCGGGCGCTCCGGGCGCCCCCGTCGTCGCCCACGTACGCCGCTGACCGACCGCCCGGCGTCACGACACGAGACCCGGGCTGCCCATTGTTGGGGCGAGTGGGAAGAATGGGTGTCGTGACGCAGGAACCACAAGACGACCAGTCGCGGCCGATCTCCCGTTGGGCGCCACCGTCCGACGTGCCCCCGGCCGGGCAGCCGTCCCCTGACGACCTTGTCGACGACGAGCGGGACACGGCCGAGGTGCCGTTGCCGGGCATGCCGAGACCCGCCGTCGCGCCGGTTCCGGCCGCCGACACCGCTCCGCTGCCGCCCATGGTGCCGCCACCGCCTAGCGGGTCGCTGCCCGGGTTCGATGCCCCGCCTGCGCCACCACCCTCGTCACCGGCCCGGACCGACTCCTCGCCGCGCCGCCGCATCCCCGGCCCGATCTGGGCGCTCGCGGCCGCCGTCGCGTTCCTGCTCGGCGTGCTCGGAGGCTATGCGGGCGGCGTACTCGAGGACCAGGACGACATGTCCAGCCTGGCCGGCGGGGGCCTCGACCCGGGCTCGATCGAGACCGACGCGCCCTTGGAGGGCGACGACGCCAGCATCGTGAAGGTGGCCGCGACGCTGCTGCCCTCGACGGTCCAGATCTTCGCCGAGTACCAGGGCGTGGAGGATGCCGCGACCGGCTCCGGTTTCGTCTTCGACCGCAACGGCCACGTGGTGACCAACAACCACGTGGTCGCCGACGCGGCCAAGGCCAAGGGCAGCATCGAGGTGGTCGACCACAAGGGCCGCCGCTACAAGGCCGACGTGATCGGGCGCAGTGCCGTCTACGACCTCGCGGTCCTCGACGTGCCGGAGGTCAAGGAGCTCGAGCCGGCCTCGCTCGGCAGCACCTCACGGCTGCGGATCGGTGAGGGCGTCGTCGCCATCGGGTCGCCGCTGGGCCTCAGCTCCACGGTGACCTCGGGCATCGTCAGTGCGCTCCAGCGCCCGGTGAGCACCGGGCAGACCGAGGACGACACCTCCTACATCAACGCCGTCCAGACCGACGCGGCGATCAACCCCGGCAACTCCGGTGGTCCGCTGGTCAACCTCGTCGGCCAGGTCATCGGGGTCAACTCGGCCATCGCCACCGCAGGTGGGGGAGAAGGCGGAGAAGGCGGCAGTATCGGCGTCGGCTTCGCGATCCCGATCGACCAGGTCAAGGTGACCGCCGCCCAGATCCTGAAGACCGGCAAGGCGACCTACCCGATCGTGGGAGCCTCCGTCGACGTGCAGGCCGCCGACCACAACGGAGCGCTGATCTCGGTGGTCGAGGCCGGCTCGCCGGCCGCCGCCGGTGGGCTCAAGGACGGCGACCGGGTCACCAAGGTGGGAGACGTGACCGTCACCGACGGGATCGGCATGATCGTCGCCATCCGTGCTCACCAGCCGGGGGAGACGATCGAGTTCACGGTGATGCGCAACGGCGCCCGCCACGAGCTCAAGATCAAGCTCGAGGCGCAGACCGAGAACCTCGCCTAGGCGCCACGCTCCGCCGCGACCAGCTCTCGCACAGCCGGGGCGATCTCGGCGCCGAGGCGCTCGGTGATGGCGGGGTCGTCGCCTCCGATGAGGTAGGCGGAGAAGCCGTGCTCCAGGGTGAGTCCGGCCAGATCTTCGACCCATTGGTCCGCCGGCCCGTCGAGCAGCCCGCGGCTGGCCGGCTGGAGCGAGACGTTCATGATGTTGAGGAGGCGGCGTACGTCGCCGGGCGAGCGGCCCGCGGCGACGGCCGCCTCGTCGATGCGGTCGTTGAGGCCGGGGACCGCGCCCGGACCACCCTCGATGTACTCGAGCGTGGGCAGCCACCCATCGGCGTACGCACCGGTCAGCGCCAGCATCCTGGGCTTGTAGGAGCCGACCCAGATCGGGATGTCGTGGGCGGGGGCGGGTCCGCGCTTGACCCCGTCGGCGACGTAGTAGTCGCCGCGGAAGTGGACGCCGCCCGGGCTGTCGGTGTCCCACACCTCCCGGATGATGCCGATCGCCTCGCGTAGCGCGTCGACCCCAGCACCGGCGCCGAGCCGGCGGCCGCCCATCGCGGCGATCCCGTCCCAGAAGGCGCCGGCGCCGAGTCCGAGCTCGATGCGGCCACCGCTCAGCCGGTCGAGGGAGGCGACCGCACGGGCGAGCGTCGCGGGCGGACGCAGCGGCAGGGAGAGGACGTTGCCGGCCAGGTGGATGCGCTCGGTGCGTGCAGCGGCGTACGAGATCAGGGTCCAGGCGTCGAGGAGCGCCGGTTGATAGGGGTGGTCCTGGAAGGTGACCAGGTCCAGGCCCGCGCGGTCGGCGGTGACGGCGAGGTCGACGACGCGTTGCGGCGCCCGTGAGCTGGGGGTGACGAAGGTGCCGAAGAGTAGGTCGTGTCCGTAGTCGCTCATGCGTCCTCCGCCGGGTCGTTGTCCGAGTTGTTCGAGTTGGTGTGTGGTGCGATGTTGAAGTTGTCGCGAAACAGGTTCTGCGGGTCGTGGCGCCGTTTGATCTCGCGCAGACGATCCAGCGCCGACGAGCCGAAGGCGTCGGCCAGCCGGTCCGGATCCGTGTCGGTCTCGAAGCTGAGATAGAGCCCGTCGAGATGGTTGCGCACCCCGTCCCAGGCGGCGTCGAGCGCACGCGGACTCCCGCCGAGCGCGGTCACTTGGAAGGCGGCATCACGATGCGGGAACGCGGTCTCGCCGGGGTCCACCTCGGCGATCGCCCCGCCCATGGTGCGCAGCTGGAAGAACTGCACACCGCCGGTACGCAGCATGGCGGCCGCGTCGCGCGCGAACTCCGGGGTGAGGGCGCCGATCAGGCCCGAGTGGGAGTGCGGTTCACCGTGGCCGTGGTGCCCGTCGCTGCCGACGTCCGGCGCCTGGTTCATGACGTCGGTGTAGCGGG
>JALZDD010000396.1 GCA_030862715.1 Actinomycetota bacterium
CGCCCTGCAGCGTGTAGCTCTCGTTCGGATGGGGCGGGGTCAGCTCGACCGTCTGGCCGGTCATCTGGCTGTAGGCGTTCAGGAGCCACCACTGACCGTTGGCTCTGTTGGCCTCGACGGCGGAGTCGGACAGGTTGCCGTCGATGTTCCAGTAGGCGATGTCGCCATCGACCTTGCTGTCCTCGAGCGCCGAGACCCACTGGATCATCTGGCCGGGCACGGACGTGTGGTAGTTGAACGCGTACTCGTTGATGTTGATCGGAAGATGCTTCCCGGCGTACGGGGTGCCCTGGTAGACCGTGTCCTCCCAGCCGCGGAACTTGGCCACGTTGGTCCGGATCGAGGCCGGGTCGCTCAGCTCGTGCCAGGTGATCACGTCCGGCATCGTGTCGTTGGCCAGTGCGTGCTTCATGAAGCCCTGGACCTGGTCGTACAGGATGCTCGTGTTGGGACCGGCGATCCGGGCGTCGGGGAGCTCGCTTCGGATGAGGGTGTGGACCTCGTCCCAGGCCTTGAAGTAGTGCTGAGGGTCGTTCAGCCAGCTGACCTTGTTATAGCTCCACTGACCGGTCCCGAACATGTTGCCCTCGGGCTCGTTGAACGGCACGAAGACGACGTGGCTGCGGTATCTCTCCGGCAGTGCCTTGACCTGTTCGACCTGGGTCCTGATCTTGGCCTTGAAGTCGTCGAGGCGGGCCTCCGGAGTGTCGCCCGGCCATTGGTAGGGGAACCCGCGGTAGATGTCGGTCATGTAGATGTAGACGTCGCCGCCGGAGCTGTCCACGAGCGGCCCGAGGACCTCGAGGGCGTCGGCGCCGGGGTGCTGCGGACCGTCCTGAGCCTTGGTCGACACCGTCCGCAGGTTGATCCCGTCGATGAGGTTGCTCGAGGGGAGGCCTTCGCCGTACACGCCGTAGAGCGTGCCGGACGCGCCGCCCAAGATGTCGCCGGTCGGCTTCGACAGGTCGATGGAGACCTGGTTCTCGGAACCTGCGCTCGCCTCGGCCGTTGGTCCGGCCTGGGCACTCGGGACCGCGCCGGGTGCGGCCAGCGCGATGGCGGCCGCCACGGCGGCTGTGGCCGCCCGGGTCGGGGCGGACGTGAAGGGTGATCTCATCGGTACTCCTTCTGTTGTGGGGTCAAGACCGCCGAAGGTGATCGGCGGCGAAAAGGAGGTAGACCGCGGCGGTCCAGGTGTAGGCACGGTCGCGCAGCCCGGCGCCGGTGCGGGCGTCGAAGTTCTCCGCGAAGCCGGACTTCTCGCAGAGCGCCCGGAACCGCTCGCTGACGACGTCGGCGACGGCTGCGTACCCGCTTCGGCGCAGGCCGTCCTCGATGAGCGCGGTCGACGGCGCCCAGATCGGGCCTCGCCAGTAGCCGTCGTCCTGGTAGTGCGGGGACGAGACCGGCTCGGTGGCCGGTCCGAAGTCGGTGAGGTGGTCGCCGAGCCGGTCCGCCATCGCCTCCCGGATGTCGCCGGGGAGCCGGTCGCCGAGCACCAGCGGCAGCAGGTTGAGCAGGCTGGTCCCGGTGCTGCGCCGACCCGAGAGCGCGCCCACGGCGACGAACTCGGTGCCGGTCCAGAGCTGGTCTACCAGCGCCATGACGAGCTCTTCCCCGATCTTGCGCCAGCCGGCCGAGGGGTGGCCGAGCTCGTCGGCGAGGTCGGCGAGGACGTCGAGCTGCACCGCGAGGAACGCAGCGAGGTCGGGCGACTCGATGACCCGGTCGAGGTCGAAGGTGGTGGAGTTGTCCCACCCGCTGTCGTTGCCGTGCTGGTAGTAGGGCAGGTCATGGCCCGGCCGGCGCCGGGAGTCGAGCCAGAACCGGCTCCATCGGACCAGGCCGTCGTGGATGCGCTCGAGCTCGTCGGTGTCGAAGGCTCGCGCCGAGGTCGCGCGCAGCCGGCCCAGAGCCCAGCCGTGGATCGGCGGCTTCACGTAGTTGTAGAGGACCTCGGTGTGCGTCACCGAGTCGGGCAGCGCGCCGCGGTCGTCCTGGTGGTCGAACGGCGCGAGGAACTGGTCGAGCGCGGCGTCTGGACGGCCGGGTGCGAGCGCCATCGCGTTGAAGCAGTGGTCCCAGCTCCACAGCTTGTCCATCCAGTGCTTGGACATCAGCACCGACTCCCGGCCCAGCAGACCGCTCGGGGCGACTGTCGCCGACCACAGGACGTACGCAGCCAGCGCCGCCGCCGGGGTCCGCTCGTCACGCCACGGGGCGAGGTCGTCGAGGTAGCTGGCGAAGTCTTCTGCCGAGTCCGCGACGACGTCCTCGAAACTCGCTGCCTCCGCCGGCACCGTCTGCTGCGAGGTCGCCTCGCGTACCTCGGCCTCCCAGTCGCCGCCATCGCTGCCGAGCAGGACCGACCTGGTGGCGGTGCCGAGTGCCTCGGAGCCCTCGACCGTGCGCTCCCCGCGGAGCATGGTGACGCGGTAGCGGTGGCCGGTCTCGTAGCTGGTGAAGACGTCCGCGCCATCGCTCGGGTCGGTGAACAGGTAGGTCCCGGTGAACGGCGTGAGCCCGGGGGCGGCGTCCTCGACCCGCAGCGCGAGGCCCGAGCCGCGGAGGCGTACGGCGTCCTGGCCGGCGAACGCGGCCTCGACCCGGCCGTCCTCTGTGGCCCAGGTCAGGATCGTGGGGTCGGCGGACCAGGCCGCCTCGACCCGCTGGCCGCCGCGTTCGGGCCGGAGCGTGAGCACACCGTGGAGCCCGTTGCGGTGGGAGACGAGGTGGATCGTGTCGGTGCAGGTGTGCAGGGCGACCACGGGGGAGAGGTCGAGCCAGGACCCCCGCCGGGAGAACGGGATCTCCCGGACGTCGAAGGCGGCCTCGGTCGAGGGGTCGTGCAGCGGCATGCGTGGTGTCCTTCAGTCCTTGACGGCGCCCGCCGTCACACCGGCGGCGACGTACCGCTGGGCGACGACGAGCAGGATGGCGGTGGGGATGGAGGCGACGACGGCGGTCGCCATCAACGGGCCCCACTCCTGGTTCTGGGAGCCGATGTAGTCGTAGAGACCCATCG
>JALZDD010000406.1 GCA_030862715.1 Actinomycetota bacterium
GTGTCGGCGATCATGAAATTCCCTAGTCGAGTGGGTGTCGCGATCACGTAATTCCCTACCCCGATCACGGAATTCCCTTGCGGGACGACGTACGGCGCGGTGCGGCGTGTCGTCGGGGGTCCGGTCCTCGCAGTGCCCAGCCTGCGCGGTCGACGAACTGGTCGACGGCGTGGGGACACCGATGGCGAGGAGAAGTTTCACCGTGATCGACGTGACCGAGATCTTGGTCCACTGGTATGCGGGGCGGCCGAAGACCGAGGTGGCCGCCTCGCTGGGGGTGGATCCGAAGACGGTGCGCAAGTACGTGGCGCCGGCCGAGGCGGCCGGGTTCGTGCCGGGCGGCCCGCCGGTGCCGTCGGCGGAGTGGGCGCGGCGGGTGCGGGAATGGTTTCCGGAGCTGGTCGACACCACGTTGCGGCAGGTGTCCTGGCCGGCGATCGAGGTCCACCGCGACTACATCGCCGACCAACTCGCGGCCGGGGTGACCACGGCGACGATCCACCAGCGGCTGCGCGACGAGCACCGCCTGGAAGCGTCGGTGGCCAGCGTGCGCCGCTGGGTGCGCGCGAACTTGCCCGAGGAGGCCCGCCGGGACCAGGTGCGGGTGCTGCGCCCGGACGACGTCGAACCCGGCGCCGAGGGGCAGGTCGACTACGGCAAGCTCGGGATGTGGGCCGACCCGCAGACCGGTCGTCGGCGGGCGGTGTGGGCGTTCGTGCTGGTCCTGGCCTGTTCGCGGCACCTGTTCGTGCGCCCGGTGCTGACGATGGACCAGCGGGCCTGGACCCAGGCCCACGTGGACGCCTTTGCCTTCTTCGACGGCGCCCCTGCCCGGTTGGTGCCGGACAACCTCAAGACCGGGGTCGATCGCCCGGACCTGTATGACCCGCAGCTCAACCGCAGCTATGGCGAGCTGGCCGAACACTACGGGGTTCTGATCGACCCGGCGCGGGCGTTCAAGCCGCGGGACAAGCCGCGAGTGGAGCGCCCGATGCCCTATGTGCGGGACAGCTTCTGGCGCGGCCGCGAGTTCAGCTCGCTGGCCGAGATGCAGACCGCGGCGCTGCGCTGGTGTGTCGAGGTCGCCGGCGCCCGGGCCTGTCGCCCGTTGGACGGCGCCGCGCCCGGCGCGGTGTTCGCCGCCGTGGAGCAGCCCGCCCTGCTGGCGTTGCCGGCCCGAGAGTTCGAGCTGGCCAGTTGGTCGCGCCCGAAGGTCGGCCCGGACATCCACGTCAAGGTCGGTGCCCGCACGCTCTACTCGGTGCCCTGGCGGCTGATCGGCCAGCACGTCGACGTCCGCGCCACCGCGCACACGGTGCAGATCTTCCACGACGGTGCGCTGGTCAAGACCCACATCGCCAAGCCACGGGGCCGCCAGACCGACTACGCCGACTACCCGCCGGAGAAGATCGCCTTCCACATGCGCACCCCGACCTGGTGCCGCGAACGCGCCGGTGAGATCGGCGCCTCCACCACGCAGGTGATCGGCGAGTTGCTCGAGGTCAACGCCCTGTTCCGGCTGCGCGCCGCGCAAGGCGTGCTCGGCCTGGCCGACCGCTACCGCCCGGACCGTCTCGAGGCGGCCTGCGCCCGCGCGATCGAGGTCGGCGACCCGTCCTACCGCACCATCAACGGCATCCTCGCCGCCGGGACCGAGCACCAGCGCGTCACCCGCGCCGCCGGCGACGGCGGCGCCGCCGCGCACCTGCACGGACCCGACGCACTGTTCGCCGAACCACCACCGGCCCGCAGAACCAGCATCCCGAACGTCGTCCCATCACCGCCAGACGTCGTCCCGCCGTCGCAGGACGTCGTCCCGGTGGCCGACACGTCTACGAACGTCGTCCCGCTGCCCCTCACGTCCGCAAAGGAGCGGGGCCGGTGAACGGCCGGATGGGCGCCGACGACGGGCTGCGCGAGGCGCTGCGCACCCTGAAGCTCTCCGGGATGCTCGACACGCTCGACGCCAGGTTGGCCCAGGCCCGCGCCGGGGAGCTCGGGCACCTGGAGTTCCTCCAAGTGCTCTGCCAGGACGAGGTCGCCCGCCGTGACCAGGCCGCGTTCGCCCGCCGCATCCGCAAGGCCCGCTTCGAGCAGCAGGTCACCCTCGAGGGCTTCGACTTCCACGCCAACCCGAAGCTGCCCGCCGCCCAGATCCGGGACCTGGCCGCGCTGCGCTGGCTCGCCGCCGGCGAGTCGGTGATCCTCACCGGGCCGGTCGGGGTCGGCAAGACGCATGTCGCCCAGGCCCTCGGCCACCAGGCCATCCGCCACGGCGCCGACGTCCGCTTCGCCAAGACCAGCCGCATCCTGGCCGAACTCGCCGGCGGACACGCCGACCACAGCTGGTCCCGCCGGCTACGCGAGCTCGCCCGCCCGCAGCTGTTGATCCTCGACGACTTCGGGATGCGCGAACTGACCGCCGCCCAGGCCGACGACCTCTACGAGCTGATCAACGAACGCGCCGGCCGGTCACTGCTGCTGACCTCCAACCGCTCGGCGGTGGACTGGTATCCGCTGTTCCCCAACCCCGTCGTCGCCGAGTCCCTGCTCGACCGGCTGATCAACACCAGCCACCACGTCCACATGAACGGCGCCAGCTACCGTCCGAACAACCGCCCCGGCCGCGCCCCGCTGGCCCCCGAAGAGCAAGCCGGGTAGAACCACCACCACGGACCGGCCCTACGGAATAACTTGATCGCAGCCCCAGGGAATTAGCTGATCGCCGACAACATCGGCGGCCTTGAGTGCATCCAGGACTTCGAGCAGGGCAGACTGGTCCAGGGCCATCGCGTGGACTTCCTTCTCGTGCGTTTCCTTGGCGGGTTACGCAGAGATTCACGCGGTGGCCCCTCCTACGCGATCAGCCACGCCGGACAGGACCCGGACTTCCACCACCACCGGGGACGCGACCTCGACGGCTCCAAGTTGTGGGCGGCCGGGCAGTACTCAAGGAACGTCTCAGCCTGGTGCAATGTCATAGGATCGATTGCCAGCAATCGACAAGGACTGCGCCCGTCGACGAGCAGTTGCGCCGCCACCTCCCGGGCCGTCTCGTCGACGTCGTGGCGGGCAGCGGATGGTGGGGTCGCTTCCGCGGGAGACGTGCTCAGACTCCGAGCTTGGCGAAGGCAGTCATCTCACGGGCTGGATCGACAACCGGCTGGATCACCACCTCATCCACTCCGGCCTTCTCCAGCTCCCCGACGCGAGTGGCGAGCTCGTCGGCCGTGCCGACGAGTCCGAGCTTGTCAACCAGCGACGGCAGCACCAAGTCGCGCTCGTCGGGGGAGATCCGGCCGAGGTAGTTGCGGTACAGGACGGTGTGACGATCGGTGGCGGTCGCGGTCGTGCCGCGACGGCGCAACAGCTCAGCAGACGCCTGCTTCTCCTCCTCGCTAAGTGCGTCCGCGAACGAGGGGTTGTCGGCAGCGAAAGTCAGCAGCGCCAGTGCGATGTGCCCCATCGCGTCGCGTGCGGCCGCACCATGTCGGTCCTCGCCCGCGCCCAGCACGTGCATCGACGTCATGACATAGGAGTCCACGTCCACCGGTTGGCCGGCAGCCATGGCGGCGTTCTTGCGCTCCTCGGTGAACGCTGACCACGCGCCCGGATCGAGCAGGCCGAACGACAGCACGCCGGTGCCGCGCCGCCCGGCGATCGCAGAGGCCTTGAGACCGAACGCTGCAACGACGAACTCGATCGGATCGTCGATGTTGACGTAGGGCCCCATATGCATGAACGTGACGTCCCTGACGCGGTTGCCCTCCTGGTACTGGGTGGGTCGACCGGCGCACAGGTCCTGTAGCGCGGCAGTGAAGCTCTCGAGTTCGACCATCTTGGTCGGGCGCATGCCGAGCGTGCGTCGCGCCGTGTTACCCGTGCCGATGCCACAGATCACCCGGCCGGGCGCCAAGGCGTTGAGGCTGGCGAAGTGGTTGGCCGCCGCTGGCGCCGAGCGCAGCGCTGGCGAGGTCACCCCCACCCCGAGCTTGATGTGCTGGGTGGCCGTCGCGCACTGCCCCAGGGCGATGAAGGGGTCCCCGTGCAGCATCGGGGTGTCGTACACCCAGAAGCTGCTGAACCCGAGCTCCTCGGCCTGCGCCGCAAGCTTCTCCACGCCTACGTGCGCCGTGACCACGATCCCCTTGCGCATGACCACGCCTCCGCTCGTCGTCGAGTGGTAACTTACTGAGCGCATAATTATCGCACCTCGGTAACCTGTCAAGTTCCGTCCACGCGAAACTTGACGGTGAAACCGGGGAGCTGGGAGATGAGGAGCACAGGCGATGGCGGCCAAGCGAACTCGACCGCGGCCTCGTCCACCCGCGGCGCTGCTGGACGAGGCCGACGACGAGTTCTGGGGACGGGAGTACCCGCCGGTCGCCCAGAGCTTGCTCACCTCGGCCGTCGCCTGCTTTGCGAGGCAGGGGTTCGAGGCCACGACGACCCGGGACATCGGCACGGGTGCAGGTCTCAGCACCGCCGCTCTGTATGTGCATTTCGCCTCGAAGGAGGATGCGCTGTTCACGATCATGCGTGTCGGCCACCAGCGCGCACTCGAGGCTCTCGGCCCGCCGGCTTCACGGAACAGCACCGATCGCGACCCGGTCACCCTGCTGGCCGCACTGGTCCGCGGCCTGGTGGGATGGCACGCACGCCACCCGACGGTCGCGCGCGTGTGCCAGTACGAGCTCAGTGCACTCACGTCCGAGCACTACCGCGAAATCGTGGCCGTGCGGGCCGGGATCACCGACGTGTTCCGTTTCGCGGTGTCCCGCGGCGTCGCCGCAGGCGCGTTCGACGTCGAGGACGTCAACCTGGTCGTGCGAGCGATCCTCTCCATCGGCGTCGACCTCGTGCGCTGGTACAGGGTCGATGGCGCGGACTCACCCGAGAAGCTCAGCGAGGCCTACGTCGAGCTCGTCCTGCGCATGCTAGGCGTGTCGTAGCCCCTGTCCGGCCCACCGAACGGGCCGAGGGTGGGGAAGATCCGCCGGCGAGGGAGTGCCGCCCCGACTGGCAATGGCCCTCCGGTCAGCCCTTGACACCCTCGACCGCAAAGTTACTATGCGCTTAGTAATAGCCGCCTGGGATTGGTCCCGAGGCCCGCGGCGAGCAGGTGCCATGCCCAGCCGCCAAACTAGGAGCAGACGTGCCGGGCTGACCGGCGCGTCACCCGTCCGATGGGAGGGGCGATGATGAAGCGCGACATCTCCACTATTTCGACCGGGTTCTCGTACTTGGAGGGACCGCGCTGGCACGAAGGCCGGCTGTGGTTCTCCGACCTCTACACCCATCAGGTGCTCTCCATCCTCGAGGACGGCAGCGACCTTCGCGTGGAAGCCGACGTTCCCGAGCAGCCGTCTGGTCTGGGCTGGCTACCCGACGGGCGGCTGCTGATCGTGTCGATGCGAGATCGCACCCTCGTGCGGCGGGAGGTAGACGGCTCGCTGGTGATCCATGCCGACCTGACCGATCAGACCGGCGGGCATCTCAACGACATGGTCGTCGACGAGCTCGGGCGCGCGTTCGTCGGCAACTTCGGCTTCGACCTGATGGGCGGGGCACAGTTACAGCCGGCCAACCTCCTTCGCGTCGATCCCGACGGCACGGTCACCGAGGTCGCCGACGGCCTCTTGTTCCCGAATGGCTGCGTGATTACCGCCGAGAAGGTCCTGCTGGTCAACGAAACTTTCGGCAACAGGATCACCGCCTTCGACGTTGCCCCCGACGGGGCGCTGACCAACCGACGGAACTGGGCGCAGTTCGGTGACCCGCCCACCGAGACCGATATCACCAAGGTCCTCGGGGAACTCGCCGTCGGCGGCGACGGGGCCACGTTGGACGCCGAAGGCGCCCTGTGGGTCGCCGACGCGATCAATGGTCGCGTCATCCGCGTCCGTCAGGGCAGCGAGGTGGCCGATGAGATCACGCTCGACACCGGGGTGTTCGCGTGCGCGCTCGGTGGCCGGGACGGGCGGACGTTGTTCGTTTGCGCGGCACCGGACTTCCACGAA
>JALZDD010000124.1 GCA_030862715.1 Actinomycetota bacterium
CCGCGCGAGATGCCGGCCTCACGCGCCACCACGTCGATCGATATCTCGTCGAGGGAGTGGTTCGCGAAGAGGCGAATGCCCAGATCGAGCAGCTGCTCGCGGCGCTGCTCGGGCGTCAGTCTCGTCCGTTGGCTCATGCCGGCCATTCTATTGACATCTGTTCAATAGGCAAGAATACTCTCGGTATGACCACTGCTGACCTCACCCATGTCGACCACCTGATCATCGGTGCCGGCTTCGGAGGCCTGTGCGCGGCGATCAAGCTCGACGAGGACGGCGAGCGCGACTTCGTCGTCATCGAGAAGGGCTCCGGCGTCGGCGGCACCTGGCGCGACAACACCTACCCCGGCGCCGCCTGCGACGTCCCCAGCCAGCTCTACAGCTACTCGTTCGCGCTCAACCCCGACTGGTCGATGAGCTTCTCTCCGCAGCCGGAGATCGAGGCGTACATCAACAAGGTCGCCGAGCAGTCCGGCACGCTGGACCGCTTCGTCTTCGACACCGCGATGACCACCGCGACCTGGGACGAGAGCCGACAGCGCTGGGTCGTCGAGACCGAGGGCAAGGCCGGAAAGAAGACGTACGCAGCGACCACCGTCATCGCCGGCCCGGGCGCGCTCTCCGAGCCCAAGCTCCCGGACATCGCGGGCATCGACACCTTCCAGGGCGAGATCTTCCACTCCGCCCACTGGAACCACGACGTCGACCTCACCGGCAAGCGCGTCGCGGTGATCGGCACCGGCGCGAGCGCGATCCAGATCGTCCCGGAGATCCAGAAGAAGGCCGCTCGCCTCGACGTCTACCAGCGCACCGCACCGTGGGTCCTCCCCCGCAACGAGCACCGCTACACCAAGCTCGAGAAGGCCGCCTTCCGCCACGTCCCCGGCGTCCAGCGGCTCGCCCGCGCGGCGGTCTACTGGGGCCTCGAGGTCCGCGTCCTGGGCCTCGCCGTGCAGCCCAAGCTCACCCTGGCCCATCAGCTGATGGCGAAGAACAACATCCGCCGCGGCATCAAGGACCCCGAGCTGCGCCGCAAGGTCACACCCGACTACACGCTCGGCTGCAAGCGCACGCTGATCTCCAACGCCTACTACCCGGCACTGGACGCCGACAACGTCGACCTGATCACCGACGGCATCGGCCGGGTGAGCGAGAACGCGATCGTCGCCAAGGACGGCACCAGCCGCGAGATCGACGTCCTCGTCGTGGCGACCGGCTTCTACACCACCGACCTGCCGATCGCCCACGCCGTCACCGGCAGCAAGGGCCGCACCATGGCCGAGCGGTTCGCCGAAACCGGGATGAGCGCCTACAAGGGCACCACGGTCCCGGAGTTTCCCAACCTCTTCTTCGTGGTCGGCCCCAACACCGGCCTGGGACACTCCTCGATGGTCTACATCATCGAGTCGCAAGTGGCCTACATCCGCGACGCCATCCGCATCATGCGCACCAACTCCTACGCGACCGTCGAACCCACCGAGGACGCCACCTCCGCCTGGAACGACGACCTGCAGCGCAAGATGGAGAACACCGTCTGGTCGGAGGGCGGCTGCGCGTCGTGGTATCTCGACGAGCACGGCCGCAACACCACCCTGTGGCCGAGCTTCACGTTCCTGTTCCGCCACCTGACCAGCAAGTTCGACGTCGACAAGTACGCCGTCACCGCCGCCACGACCAAGGAGAGTGTCCCCGCATGAAGTCCTTCGACGACAAGGTAGTCGTACTCACCGGAGCCGGCTCCGGGATCGGCCGCGCCCTCGCGGTCAACCTCGCCGGCCGTCGCGCTCGACTGGCGCTCTCCGACGTCAACGAGGCCGGTCTGGCCGAGACCGTCGAGCTCGCCAAGCAGGCGGGAGCCCGGGAGATCAAGGCGGACAAGCTCGACGTCGCCGACCGCGAGGCCTTCACGACGTACGCCGAGGGCGTCATCGCTCACTTCGGCCAGGTCAACGTGGTGATCAACAACGCCGGCGTCGCGCTGTCGGGTCGGGTCAACGACCTCGACTGGGAGGACATCGACTGGATCATGGGCATCGACTGGTGGGGCGTCGTGCACGGCACGAAGCTCTTCCTGCCTGCCCTGATCGAGTCCGGCGACGCACACATCGTGAACATCTCCTCGCTGTTCGGGCTCGTCTCGATGCCCGACCAGGCCTTCTACAACGCGGCGAAGTACGCCGTGCGCGGCTTCACCGAGGCGCTGCGCGAAGAGATGCTGATCGACGGTCACAACGTCGGGGTCACATCGGTCCACCCCGGTGGCATCAAGACCGCGGTCGCCCGCAGCGCCCGCGTCTCGGCCAAGGACGACCAGGCCGCGACCGCGAAGTTCTTCGACGAGAAGCTCGCCAAGATGGAGCCGGCACGCGCCGCCGAGATCATCGTCAAGGGCATCGAGAAGAAGCAGGCCCGCGTGCTGGTCGGCCTCGACGCCCACGTGATCCACAACTTCGGCAAGTTCACCGGCTCGCGCTACCAGGACCTCATCGCGATGGGCGCCAAGTACGTGATGCCGAAGAAGAACGGCTGATCCCTAGACTGAGCGCCATGCGCTTCGAGGCCGGTCACCCTGTTCGTGTCGAGTTCACGAAGTGGGGTGGCCGGCCTCATTGGTCCTTCACGGGCCTCTACCTCGGCGAGGACGAGCACGGCGAGTGGATCGGTCACCCGGTCGGCACCGAGTTCGCCCGCCCGGGGCGGGGCTGGATCGCCGACTGGGAGTCGGTCAGCCTGGTCCCCCACCACGACGCGGCCCACTTCCCCGCGTTCAACCGGCCCAACGGGAAGATCAGCTCGCAGATCTATGTCGACATGTGCACGCCGCCGGCGTGGCAGGACTCGACGGTCACCTGCATCGACCTGGACCTCGACGTGGTCAAGAAGTTCGACGGATCGGTCTACATCGACGACGAGGACGAGTTCGAGCACCACCAGATCGAGTACGGCTACCCGCCCGAGATCATCTCGATGACCGAGGACTCCGCCGAGCGCGTCTTCCTCGCGGTCAAGGAGAGCCAGGCGCCGTACGACACCACCCCCGAGCGCTGGTTCGAGGTGCTGAGCGGCCTATGAGTCGGTGTCGGCGACCGGCACCGGGGTGGTCCGGTCCTTCCGCAGCGGACCGACGAGGCGCGGCCCGGACAGGCGCGTCTCGATCCGCCACGACCGGCGACTGAGCGGCTGGGCGATGTATTCGCCCAGGTACACGCCGGAGGCGAGGGCGAGCGCGACCGAGGCCGCGGTGAAGAGGGCGACCAGGCCGACCGAGGTGGACGCGGGCGTCTCCTGGGCGAGCATCGTGAGACCGCGGTAGATCGAGTAGCCGGGCAGGAACGGCACGACCGACGAGACCACGACGACCAGCGGCGGCACCTTCAGCCGGGTGGCGACCGAGTAGGCGACCAGACCGATGAAGAGGGCGGCCACGGCCACCCGCCACGTACGCCCGACGTCGCCGGGTACGACGATCGACAGGATCACAGCGAGGCCGGCGATGAACGCGATGGGGGCCAGCGTCCGCTTGGGCGCGTACGCCGCGTAGGCGAAGGCCGCGGCGCCGACCGCACCGCCAGCGGTGGCGAGGGTGATCGACTGCAGCGAGGTGACGCTTCCCGTCACCGCGCCGCCGATCGGCACCCCGACCGCACCCGCGAAGACCAGGCCGCCGGTGACCCCGGCGATGATCCCGGCCGTGGAGACCAGCGCCTCCATGATCCGCGCGCTGGCGGTGACATGGAACCCGGTCAGGGCGTCCTGGAGGGCACCCATGAAGCTGATCCCTGCCAGCATCACGGTGATGTTGGCGGTGATCGAGGTGGAGACGTCGAGGTCCAGCGGCAGCGCCGCGGCGATGACCGCGAGCAACGTCGCCACACCCGCGCCGGCAACCTGCAGGTAGAAGAGCGGCAGTCTCCAGCGGCGGTGGAGGAAGTGCTGCAGCTGGTCGATCGCGGCGCCGGAGATGAAGGCGAGGACGACCACGCGGAGCTCACCACCGACGTAGACGGTGAACGCGGCCGCCATCACCGCCATGCCGAGCGTCACCGCCCAGCGCGGCCGGCGGTGACCGCCGGAGATGATGCGACCGAGCGCGATCCGGGCGCCCTGGAGATCCACCTCGTCGCGTACGACCTGGCGGACCAGGTGGTCGACGGCGGTGAGGTGGTCGTAGTCGATGGTGCGGTTCTTGACCTGCCGGGTCGTGTGGATCGGGATCGCCTCGGGATCGGCCTGATAGCTCATCGAGAGGCTGGTGTAGGTGACGTCGACCTCGGCCTCGCGGAGGCCCAGATGCTGGGCGAGCGACCTCATCGTCGCGGTCACGTCAGCGGCCCCGGCGCCGGTCGAGATCAGCAGCTCACCGACGCGGAGGCAGAAGTCCAGAGTCAGGTTCACCTCGCGCGCGTCCACCGTCACAGGGTGCCATCGGGCCGGTGAACGACAGGCATTCACGATGCTCGACAAACGGGCCCGTGCAAGGAACGCTCGTTACATGCGGATCGACTTCCATCCCTCCCCCCGGCCGACGCTCGGCGTCGAGTGGGAGCTCGCACTCGTCGACCGCGAAACCCGGGATCTGGTCAACGTCGCGGACCACATCTTCGCCCGGGCCAAGGCACGGGTTCCCCACCCCGGGCGGATCCACAAGGAGCTGCTGCGCAACACCGTCGAGGTGGTCACCGGGGTCTGCGAAACGGTCCAGGAGGCCATGGACCAGATCCGCGAGACGACCACCGGCGTGGTCCGTGCAGGTGACGATCTCGGCGTGGATCTCTTCGGTGCCGGGACCCACCCATTCGCGTCCTGGACCACGCAGAAGCTGTCCGCGGGGCATCGCTACCAGGAGCTGATCAACCGCACCCAGTGGTGGGGTCGGCAGATGCTGATCTGGGGCGTGCACGTGCACGTCGGGATGCCGGAGCGGGATCGGCTGCTGCCGGTCCTCAACGGGCTGCTGACCTACTACCCCCACTTCCAGGCGCTGTCGGCCTCGTCCCCGATCTGGGCGGGCATGGACACCGGCTACGCGTCCAACCGGGCGCTGATGTTCCAGCAGCTGCCGACCGCCGGGCTGCCGTTCCAGTTCGCGACGTGGCAGGAGTTCGAGGCGTACGTCTCGGACCAGACGGTCACCGGCGTGATCGAGGACATCAGCGAGATCCGCTGGGACATCCGGCCCTCGCCCCGGATCGGCACCATCGAGAACCGGATCTGCGACGGGGTCTCCACGATCCAGGAGCTCGCCGC
>JALZDD010000125.1 GCA_030862715.1 Actinomycetota bacterium
TGGTGGCCAACGCCACCGACCACGCTCTGGTGGGCCAGACCGTCACCATTCGGATCGACAGCGACGAGCACGCGGCCGCGCTGACCGTGCGCGACCACGGCGTCGGGCTGGCGCCGGGGGAGACCGCCCTGGTCTTCAACCGGTTCTGGCGCGCGGACCCCGCCCGGGACCGCTCCAGCGGCGGCACCGGCCTGGGCCTGTCGATCTCCCTCGAGGACGCCCACCTCCACGGGGGCTGGCTGCAGGCCTGGGGCCGCCCCGACCAGGGTGCGCAGTTCCGGCTCACGCTGCCGCGCTATGCCGGCGCGGCGCTGCGGCACAGCCCGCTCCCACTCGTCCCGGCGGACGCCCGCGACACCCTGGAGGCATCGTGAGACCCGTCTTCGCCGTCTTCCTGACCGCGCTCGCACTCCTCGTCTCGGCGTGCTCGGGCGTGCCCGACTCCGGTCCGGTCCGGAGCGTCGACCTGGCCGCGCCGGACGCGCAGGAGGAGGTCATCCCCTACAATCCCGGCGCCCCGCGCCCCGGGGCGACGCCGGGCGAGATCGTCGATGGGTTCCTCGATGCCATGAAGGCCACCCCGATGAGCACGGCCTACGCCCGCCGCTACCTCACCAAGGACGCGGCGATGAGCTGGGCGCCGGCGGGTCGCACCCTCGTCTACGGTGAGCGGAGCACCCACGCCGTCTCCTCGCCGCAGGTATCAGTGGAGTTGGAGGATGCAGGCTGGCTCGACGAGCGTGGCGTATGGCGTGGCGAGCTGGCTGCCTCGCAGGCGATCCTCGACTTCGAGCTGATTCGGATCAAGGGCGAATGGCGGATCAGTTCGGCGCCCAACGCACTGGTGGTCGAGGAGGACTGGTTCCTGACCCACTTCGCCCGCAGCAACCTCTACTACGTCGAACCGACCGGGCACACCCTGGTGCCGGAGCCGATCTTCGCTCCGAGGGGCGCGTCCTACGCCGCCACCCTCGTCTCCAGCCTGCTGAGCGGGCCGGGGGAGGAGGCGCAGGGCGTGATCCGAAGCGCGCTCCCGACCGCCGCGGACGAGCCCCGCTCGGTCGACGTACGCGACGGGGTGGCCGAGGTCGACCTTGTCGGTGACCTGGGCGACCACGACTCCGAGGAGCTCCAGCTCATGGGGGCACAGCTGGCCTGGACCCTGCGGCAGGACGCTGGCGTGAACCGTATCCAGCTGACGATCGACGGCGAGCCGGTGGTGCTGCCCGGTTACGGCGAGACGTTCGGCGTTGACAGCGGTAGCGGCTACGACCCCAACGGCACCTCCGCAAGGGTCGACCTCTACGCACTGCGTGGCGGAGCGCTGGTTACCAGCACCGGCGAGAGCGGTGACCCGTGGGTGCCGGTGCTCGGCGGTTGGGCCAAGTCCCACGGCGTGACCGACGTCGCCGTCGACGCCGACGGCTCGACCGCCGCCGCGGTCACCGCCGACCGCACCGGCGTCGTCGTCGGCCAGCTGACCAGCGACGGCGAGCTCGCCGGGGCTCCGGTGAAGGGCACCCGGCTACTGAGGCCGTCCTGGGACCTCGCCGGCCGGCTGTGGCTGGTGGACAAGGACTCGACCGGAGCCCGGGTGATGTACATCGACGGCGACCGCCGCGTCCGCGTGGCCGTGCCCGGTGTGACGGGTGAGAACGTGACCCGGTTCCTGGTCTCCCGCGACGGCACCCGGTTCGTGGCGGTGATCGACGGCGAGTCCTCGGACCGGATCGTGGTCAGCCGCCTTCAGGCCAGCTCGAAGGGCGAGATCACGACCGCGACGTCGGCCGTCCTGCTGCCGCACCCGGATACCGCGACCATGCGGGTCACCGACATCGCCTGGACGTCGCCGACCACCATCGTCGCGGTACAGCAGATCAGCTCGACCGCGCTCTTCCAGTCGGTCTCGCTCGATAGCGCGCCCAGCGGCGAGCGCTACACCCTCAGCGACCGGGTCACCGGCGTCGTCGGCTCTCCGATGGTCTCGGCCCGCCTCTACGCGATCTCGGGCTGGACCCTCCTCGACCCCCTCGACAGGTTCGACCTGGAGCTGCCCTCCGACCTCTCCGACGTCACGTACCAGGGCTGACTCTCCACAGCCTTATCCACAGGTACGCAGCCCCCGGTTGCCGCGTGGCACGCACCCTGGTCCACTCGACCCATGGGCTTCGCCGTGCTTGATCGTCTCGGGCTCCGCTTCGACCTTGCCGACGCCTGGCACGACCTGGTCGTCGGCGGCCGCTGCGTCGGCTGCCGGCGACCAGGCAGGCTGCTCTGCCACGACTGCCGCGCCGCCCTCCCGGACACTGCCCGGCTGAGCCCGCCGACCCCGGCGCCGCCGGGCATCGCCCCGGTCTTCGCGGCAGGGCCCTACGACGGCACCCTCAAACAGCTCGTCATCGGTCTGAAGGAACACCAGCTCCTCGGCCTCAGCAAGCCGCTGGCCGGCCTGCTCGCGCTCTCCGTCCTCGAGGCGATGGCGACGACCGGCGCCGGCCCGACGATCCTGGTCCCGGTCCCGTCACGCCCGGCCTCCGTGCGCGAGCGTGGCCTCGACAGCACCGCGGCGATCACCCGCAGGGCAGCCGCGATGCTGAGGCAGCACGGGCTCGGCGTACGTCATCACCAGCTGCTCCGCACCAGACCCGGCGTCGCGGACCAGGCCGGTCTCGACTCCCAGCAGCGGCAGGCCAACCTGCGGGGTTCGATCACCTGCCCCGCGTCCGGCATCCGGACACTCGCCAGGAAGATCCCGCGAGCGACGCTCATCGTGTGCGACGACGTGATCACCACCGGCGCGACCGCGCGGGAGGCTCAACGAGCGCTGGAATCGGTCGGTCTCGGCGTGAAAGCGGTTGCGACCGTAGCGGCCACCCAGCGTCGGTCTCGCGTTCAAATGTAGGAAACCGTCATGTAATTCTGTTGAAGGGCTTTCGTGGGGCACATCGGCGAACTACCGTCACTACATGGAGTCCGCCTGGGTCCGTGGTTGC
>JALZDD010000473.1 GCA_030862715.1 Actinomycetota bacterium
ACCTGGCGCGTACGCCGGGAGAGCTCACCCCGCACCGGGTTCAGGAGGCGCTCCGTGCGGAAGGGCGGATCGTCGGTGACGCGACCGTGCTGGCGGTCTTCGAGATGCTGCGCCGCGACGTGGTCGGCGCGGGGCCGTTGGAGCCGCTGCTGCGGTTGCCGGGAGTGACCGACGTCCTGGTCAACGGGCCCGATCAGGTCTTCATCGATCGCGGCTCCGGCCTGGAGCCCGCTCCGGTCGCGTTTCCTGACGACGATGCGGTTCGGCGGCTGGCGCAGCGGCTGGCTGCCGGAGCCGGCCGCCGCCTCGACGATGCTTCGCCCTATGTCGACCTGAGGCTGGGCGACGGCAGCCGGTTCCATGCGGTGCTCGCGCCGCTGGCGCGACCGGGCACGGTGATCTCGCTGCGGGTGCCTTCGGCGCGGGCATTCACCCTCTCCGAGCTGGAGTCTTCGGGGATGGTCGTTCCCGCGGTGGCCGATCTGCTGCGGCGGCTGGTGCTGGCGCGGTCGGCGTTCCTCGTCTCGGGAGGCACTGGCACCGGGAAGACGACCCTGCTGGCGTCTCTGCTGTCGCTGGTGCCGCCGGAGGAGCGGCTGGTGCTGGTCGAGGACGCCTCTGAGTTGCGTCCGGACCATCCGCATGTGGTCGGCCTCGAGGCGCGCCCGGCCAACATCGAGGCCGCGGGCGCCGTCGAGCTCCATACGCTGGTCCGCCAGGCGCTCAGGATGCGACCGGACCGGCTGGTCGTGGGGGAGGTGCGTGGCGCCGAGGTCGTCGACCTCCTAGCCGCGTTGAACACCGGCCATGAGGGCGGCTGCGGCACGCTGCACGCCAACTCCGCTGCCGATGTCCCGGCGCGGGTGGAGGCTCTGGCGCTGGCCGCCGGTCTTGGCAGGGAGGCGGCGCACAGCCAGTTCGCCTCCGGGGTGGACGTGGTCGTGCACCTGCGGCGACGGGACGGCCGAAGGGTGCTGACCGAGATCGCGGTCCCTCTGCGTGGAGCCGATGGGCTGGTCCGGATGGAGACCGCCTTCTCGGTAGCGCCCGATGACGGCGTGATCACCGGACCGGCCGAGGACCGGCTCGAGGCGCTGCTGGGAGCCGAGCGGTGAGCGAGCTGAGCCTCGGGCTGGTCGCCGGCCTGCTCGGCGCCGCCGCCGCGCTGATGCTCCGCCCACGTGCCGCTGTCGGATCACGGTCGCCTGCGTGGCGGGTGCCGCGGTGGTCGTTCCTCCTGGTCGCCCTGATCCCCATCGTCTTCCCGGGCAAGGCGGTCGTCGCGGCTGTCTTGCTCGGGATCGCCACCTATGGCGGGGTCGCCCTGTGGCGGCGCCGCTGCGAACGGATCGAGGCGGGGCGTACGGCCAACCGGGTAGTCGAGGCCTGCGAGCAGATGGCGGCCGAGCTGGCCGCCGGTCACCCGCCCGGCCCAGCGCTCACGCAGCTTGCCACCGAGTGGCCGGTGATCGAGCCGGTCGCGGAGGCGCAGCGGATGGGCTCCGACGTCCCCGCCGCGTGGCGGCAGGTCGCCGAGGTGCCCGGAGCCGGATCGCTCCGCGTGGTCGCCGCTGCCTGGCAGATCGCCCATCAGACCGGGAGCGGTCTCGCAGACGCACTCGACCGGGTGGCGCTCGACCTGCGGGCAGCGGCCGCCACCCAGCGGGTCGTCGACGGCGAGCTCGGATCAGCCCGCTCCACCGCTCGCCTGATCGCAGGACTGCCGGTGGCTGCCCTGGCGATGGGCAGCGGCGTCGGTGGCGACCCGCTGGCGTTCCTCTTCGGCTCGCCCGTCGGCCTGGCCTGCCTCGGTCTCGGACTCCTGCTCGGCTGGCTCGGGCTGTGGTGGATCGAGGGCATCGCGCGCGGGGTCGAGGCGAGATGAGCACCTGGCTCGCGGCCGTCGCGCTCGGGTTGGCAGCGGCGTTGCTGCCCGCGCCGACCTCACCACTTCCCGATAAGGTCGCATCCGTCACGGATCGCGGTGATCCCGGCGGCTGGATGATGCGCTGGCGGCTGTTGCTGGCGCTGCTCGCGGCTGGCGCCGTCTACTCCTTCGTCGGCGGCACGGCGGGTGCCGTGCTGGCCGCTCCGGCGGGTGTCGTCTGCTGGCTGGTCATCGGCCGGGTCGAGCCCGCCGAGGTCCGGCGTGAGCGGGAGGCGGCGAAGGCCGAGTTGCCTGCCTTGGTACGCCTGCTCTCCGCCGCACTCTCCTCCGGCGCCGCGCCGGCCGAGGCGCTGGTGGCGGTCGCGGCCGCCCTACCCGGGCCGGCAGCCGCCCGACTCCTGCCGGCGGCATCGCGGCTTCGTCTGGGAGCCGATCCGGAGAAGACGTGGCGCACGCTGGTGGACGATCCCGCGCTGGCGCCGTTGGGCCGGGCCCTGGCCCGAGCTCAGGCGACCGGCGCCCCGGTCGCCACAACCGTCGAGCGCCTTGCCGACGACCTGACCAGAAACGCCCGCGCCGAGGTCGAGGATCGCGCCCGCGCGGTGGGCGTCAAGGCCGCCGTCCCGCTCGGCATCTGCCTCCTCCCCGCCTTCCTGCTGCTCGGCGTAGTCCCCGTCGTCGGTGGCCTCCTCTCCAACCTCGGCATCTGACCCACCTGCCGAGGCGACCACCCTGCCGAGACGTCACCCCCGTCGGCCGAGACGTCACCCCGGCCGGCCGAGACGTCACCCGCGTCGGCCGAGTTGGCAGTCGACTGCCAAC
>JALZDD010000481.1 GCA_030862715.1 Actinomycetota bacterium
CACCGCCGGCACCCATGTCGAGCACGCGCTCTCCGGCCTGAAGGCCAAGGCGGTCGAAGTCAACGGTGAGCACGGCTCACTTCCTCTCGTCTGTGGTGAACTCGTCGATGGACTGCTGATACAGGGCCGTCATCCGCTCGGCCACGGCGTGCCAGGAGAAGTGCTCCTCGACCCTGGCGCGCCCGGCGGCCGAGTAGCGAGCCCGGCGTTCGGGGTCGTCGAGCAGCGCCGCGATGGCCTGCTCGAGCTCCTCGGTCTCCCCCGGGGTGACCTGCTTCGCGCACAGGTCGTCGGGGCCGACGACCTCGGGGATCGCGCCGGCGCGGGAGACGACGAGCGGGGTCCCGCACGCCATCAGCTCGGCGGTCGGCAGCGAGAACCCCTCGTAGAGCGAGGGCACGCAGGCGATCTCCGCGGAGCCCATCAGCTCGACGAGCTCGGCGTCGGAGATGCCGTTGACGAAACGTACGTGGTCCTTGATCGCGAGCTTCTCGATGAGCTGCTCGGTCGGGCCGTCCTTCTTGGGCTTGGAGACCAGGACCAGCTCGAGATCACGTTCGGTACGCAGCTTGGCGAAGGCCTCGAGCAGGAAGGCGATGCCCTTCAGCGGAGCGTCGGCACTGGCCATGGCCAGGATCCGCCCGGGGACGCGAGGCCCGGTCGGCGGGACGAACTCCTCCGGTACGCCGAGATGCACGGTCTGCACCCGCTCGGAGGGGACGCCGAAGTCGGTGAGGATGTCGCGCTTGGAGTTGTCCGAGGGCGTGATGACGTGCCGTAGCTGCGAGGCGACCTTCGCCTGCATCTTCACGAACGAGTACCAGCGCCAGACGCCGAACTTCTTCTTCCAGCCCACCGCGCTGTCCAGCTCGATGCGTCGGTCGAAGGAGATCGGGTGGTGGATCGTGGTGACCAGCGGCAGGCCGACCTCGGTCTCGATGCGAAGCAGCGGCGTGGCCAGCGTCTGGTTGTCGTGGACGATGTCGAAGTCGTCCCTGCGCTCCATCAGCACCTTCAGGACGCGCTTGGCGAAGGTCAGCGGCTCGGGGAAGGCGCCGGTGCGCATCCTGGCCCACTCCTCGACGTCGACCAGGTCGCGCAGCTCGGAGAGCTTCGGGTTGCCGAACGGGTCGGGCTCCTCGTAGAGGCCAAGGCTCGGCACCTTGGTGAGGGTGACGCCCTCCCCTACGAGGTCGAGATCGGGATAGGGCTGACCGGAGAAGACCTCAACAGTGTGCCCGAGCTTGGCGAGCTCCCGACTCAGATGGCGGATATAGACGCCTTGACCGCCGACGTGCGGCTTGCTGCGATACGACAGCAGAGCGATCCGCATCCGCCACCTCCCTCGAACCTAGGCAGAGCAAAACTAGAACGTGTTCTATACTAGCAGGTAGCCAGCGCGAGTCACTCTAATGCAGGCGCTTCAACAGACGGTGTCGGGCTTGGCGTCTAGGCTGGTGGCGTGGAGGGTTTCTGGACCCGGTTCCGTCTCGATCCGAGACAGGCCGACAACGCACGCATGCGCGCCTCCGATGCCGATCGGGAGGTTGTCCGTACCGTTCTCACCGACGCCTTCGCCGACGGCCGGCTGACCCGCGAGGAGCACGAGGAGAGGATCGGCACCCTCCTCGAGGCGCGTACGCTCGGTGAGCTGCCCGCGCTCGTGGACGATCTCGTGGCCGTCGAGCCCGCTCCCGGCGAGCCTGGCGCGAACCTGCCCGAGGCGGTCAGCTTTCGCGAGCAGGGTGCGGCTGCGTACCGCAAGGAGCTCCAGGAGGCGGTCGCCACCTTCTTGATGGTCAGCCTCATCACCTGGGGCATCTGGCTGTTCACCACCGCCCCCGACGGGCACCCGTGGCCGCTCTATCCGATGCTCTTCCTGGTCGTCAACCTGGTCGGCACCGGCGTACGCCGCGAGGCGATCGTGGAGCGCGAGGTGCAGCGCCTCGAGAAGAAGGCCGCCAAGAAGGCGGCGAAGAAGGCGGCCAAGGCCGAGGTCGAGGCAGCCCCCGAGACAGCTGCCCCGATCCTCGACCCGCCAGCCGACCAGTCCGAGAAGGACCGGCCGGCCGATCCCGCCTAGGCGCCCCGCTGGGGTCGCTGACCGCAGGACGTCCGATCTCAGGTTCAGGTCCACGCGGGCAGCGTCCAGCCTGATTCCGTCGACTCCCGGGTCAGGTTCTTCACTTGACACATAACCTACTGTGTAGTCAGTCGGTTTTGCTTCGAGTGAGGACACACAATGGCCATCACCATGACCAAGCTGCTCTGCAACTTTCGTTCCGAGGTGCTGGAACTGGGCACGTCGATGACGGTGCTGTTGCCGGACGTCCCGGTCCCGGTCGACGGCTACCCGACACTGTTCTTGCTGCACGGGCTCAGCGACGACGACTCGATGTGGACGCGAATGACTTCACTGGAGCGCTACGCCCGTGAACGGGACCTGGCAGTCGTGATGCCCCAGGTGCACCGCAGCTACTACGCCAACGAGGCCCACGGGGGTGACTACTGGACCTACCTGACAGATGAGGTGCTCGGCACCGCGCGCAGGTTGTTCCGACTCTCGAACCGTCGTGCGGACACCTTCGTCGCAGGGTTGTCGATGGGCGGTTACGGAGCGTTCAAGTGGGCCCTGCACCATCCCGAGCTGTTCGCGGCGGCGGCCAGCATGTCGGGGGCGATGGGTCTTGCCCAGCGCACCACACCTGAGTCCACCGGCCCGCTGGAGAGCCGGCTATGGGACAAGATCTTCGACCACCGGTCGGTAGCCGAGACCGACGACGACCTGATGTGGCTGATTCGGCAGGCGCCCTCCCTAGCGGTGGCCCCGCCGGACCTCTTCGTGTGCTGTGGCACCCAGGACCCGCTCCATGAGGAGAACGTGCTGTTCTGCAAGACCGCTCAGGAGGCGGGCGTCGATGTCACCTCGATCTTCGACGAGGGCGCCCACGATTGGTCCTACTGGGACCACCACCTGCGGACCGTCCTGAATTGGCTCCCCGATCCCCGGACGTGACCCGTCCGCCGTCGCCCCTGGGGCCGGCGGGGCGGCGTGCGTGTCCAGATCATCGAGGCCGCAGGGCCGCCTTCTGGTCAGCGAGCCACTGCTTCGCGACCGTCTTGGCCGGCATCTTGGGGTCCATCAGCCAGGCGGTTTCGAGGCCGTTGACGAACGCCAGTATCTCCATCGCCTTCTGCTGCGGGTTCAGGTCCTGACGCACATCGCCGGCCTTTTGGGCCTGCTCGAGTGCCGAGGCGAGCCGGGACACGCCCTCCTGGTACCGGGTGGTCAAGCGGGTGTGCATAGGGGTTCCGTGCTGGGCGGCGTTCTCGGCGACCAGCACCGTGTGCATTCCGACGTGGCTTGGTTGTTTGGACCAGTTGCCGATCGCGGCGGCGATGATGTCCAAGGCTTCCAGTCCAGGATTCTCCTCCTCTGGCCAGGCCAGGTACTCCTCGGCCGCGTCGCGGCGGTCCAGAGCCGCGTGCAACAGCTCTTCTTTGGTGTGGAAGTGGTAGATCAGCCCAGCCTGGGAGACCCCGGCAGCCTCGGCGATCTGGGCCAGGCTGGTCCCTCGGGATCCGTTACGGGCCACGAAGGTGGCGGCAGCCTCGATGAGCATCGCTCGCCGGGCGGCGCCCTTGGCCGTCGGGCTCTTGTGCTCCGGCTCGAGCTGGGTGGGCATGGGACCTCCTGGGTTGCCGAGAACGATTTGTCCATCGGCATTCTAGACACCCAACTGATCAGTCAGTAGGCTCCTGATGTTTCTACTGAGTGCTCAGTAGGTAAATCCCGAGTGAAGGGAGCAAGCGATGCAGGTTCGATCCACTCGATCGTCCCGGTCTTGGTGGGCGACCACCGTGCTGGCCGCTGGCCTGATGGCGAGCTGCGGGAGTCCAGGCTCTGAGGCCGACCGAGACACCACCCCCAGCAACGTCAGCACCACGATCGGCTCGGACCCGGTGACTCTCACCATGCGCGTCAACTCCGACCAGGAGGCGCTGTGGAGCGCCCTTGCCGCCGGCTTCGAAGAGGCCGAGCCCGCGGTCACGGTCAAGGTGACCACCGAAGACTTCGCCACGCTGCAGCAGAACGCCCCCCGGTACCTGGCCACAGAGAACCCCCCAGACCTGCTGCGGTTGCCCGCCCCCGGTGAAGCGGTCAAGGACCAGCTGCTGCTGAACCTCGACGAGTACGCCGATGCCTACGGTTGGGACCAGTGGCCAGAGAGTCAACTCGAGCAGCTGCGAGTCTCCGACGACGGGCGCCAGCGCGGCGAAGGATCGCTGTACGGCATCGGGATCGGCTTCCAGTTGACCGGCCTGTACTACAACCTCGACATCGCCCAGCAGATCGGCATGGAGGAGCCGCCGGAGACGATCGAGGAGCTGGCAGCAGCCATGGAGGATGCGGCCGAGGCCGGGAAGATCCCAATGATGGCCTCGGGAAACAACACCTTCGTGCTGCAAGCGCTGATGCATACCTATGGCGCTGCAGAGGACGTCTCGGCCTGGGTTGGCAACACCCCAGGAGCGAGCATCGAGTCCGCGGAGACCGTCGCGGCCGCGAGCACCGTTCAGGAGTGGGTCGAGGCGGGCTACTACCCCGAAGATCTGCTCTCCATCGACGACGAGCAGGCCCTTGGGAACTGGTTCGAGGGCGACGCCCTGTTCCTGTACCAGGGGGGCTGGCTCGCCGGCGCGATGGACCAGAACATGGCCGGGAAGGTCGGGTTCGTGCTGTTCCCACCCGAGGCTGCCGGCGACCCGCGGTATGCGATGTCGGCGCCCAACGGCCTGGTGATCCCCGAAGCAGCCGAGCACCCGAACGAGGCGGCTGCCTTCTTGAACTGGGCCAACACCTCCGAGGAGGGGCGCCAGATCCAGGTCGACCAGGCCGGGCTCGCACCAGGGGGCAGCACCGACCTGCCGCTCCCGGAAGCCGCGCCCGGCAGCGTGTTGTCGCAGACACTGGAGGCGTTCACCGCCGCCAGCGAACAAGACACCTTGATCGACTTCCTAGCCAACTCGACCCCGGGAATGCTCAGTGCCACCATCAATCCCCAAACGCAGCTCCTCGTCGGCGGCAAGATCACGCCCAAGGAGTACGTTGCCAACCTCCAGGCCGACTACGAGGCCGATCTCGCCAACTAGCCCTGTCCCCCACACCTTGACCGGTGCGGAGAACGGGCGCAGCCCGGCCCCACTCGTCGTGCCAGAGCACCGCCGTGCCCCCGCACGACGGATCTCCCGCAGTCGCCGCGGGGCACGGTGGGCCGGCTGGCTATGGGTGCTTCCGGCGCTGGTCATGTACGCCGGGTTCGTGCTCTACCCGCTGACCCAGACGGTGCGCTACTCCTTCTACGACTGGAACGGCATCGGCGCCGCGACCTGGGTCGGGACCCGCAACTACGGCACCGTGCTCAACGACCCCCAGTTGTACGGGTCCGTCCTCCATGCCTTCGAGCTGGTGATCTTCTTCAGCTTCATCCCAGTCGCCCTCGGCCTGTTCATCGGAGCGCTGCTGCGCGGACTGAAGGAGGGCCGTTTCACCACCGTGTCCCGCACTGTGCTGTTCCTGCCCCAGATCATCCCCTTGGTCGGCGCCGCGATCGCCTGGCGCTGGCTCTACTCCCAAGACGGCCTTGTCAACCAAGCCCTTGGCTGGGTTGGCCTCGATCATCTGAGCCGCGGATGGCTGGGCGACTTCAGCACCGCGCTGCCCGCCGTCGGTCTCATCGGCTGCTGGGTCGCCACCGGCTTCTGCACCGTGCTGATGCTGTCCGGCATCGCGCGAATCAACCCGACCCTGTACGAAGCCGCCCGGCTCGACGGGGCCGGGTCGGTCGCGGAGTTCTTCGCCGTCACCTTGCCCAGCCTGCGCCACGAGATCGCCGTGGCGCTCACCGTGACCACCATCGCCGCCCTGGCCAGCTTCGACATCGTCTATGTCGCCACCCAAGGCGGACCCGGCTACTCCACCATGGTGCCCGGGGTCCAGGTCGTTCGGCTCGCATTCACCGAGAACAACGTCGGCCTCGCCTCCGCCTTGGCCGTGGTGCTCCTATTGCTGGTGTTCGTCGTCGCGCTGCCCATTCAACTGCTCAACAGGAAGCCGCGATGATCACCAGCCGCACCCGACGAGCCAACAGCACGCTGATGTTGCTGCTGATGATGGCCCTCACGATCGTTCCGCTCGTCTCGATGTTCGTCACAGCGCTGCACGCGCCCGGATCCAAACCTTCCGGTCTTGCGTGGCCCGAGGACCCACACTGGGGCAACTTCACCCTCGCTTGGGACCAGGCCAACGTCGAGGTGCTCCTCATGTCCAGCACCCTGATCGTCCTCGGTGTCGTGCCCGCCTCGCTCCTGATCTGCACCATGGCCGGGTTCGGCCTGGGCCACCTCAAGCTCCCCGGAGGGGCAGGTCTCTACGTGCTGATCCTGCTGGGTCTGGCCATCCCGTTCGAATCCACCGTGATCCCGCTCTACTACCAGATGCAGTCGCTGAACCTACTCAATACCCGCCTTGCCATCGTGCTGCCGCTGATCGGGCTCTACGTCCCGTTCGGCGTCTTCTGGATGCGCGGCCACTTCGCGAACATGCCTCAAGACCTCACCGACGCGGCACGTATCGACGGCGCCAACGGCTGGCAAATCTTCCGGCACGTGCACCTGCCGCTGGCGGTCCCCGCTCTGACCACCCTCGGCCTGCTGCACTTCATCAACGCCTGGAATCAGTTCCTCCTGGCCGTCGTGCTCGTCGACGATCCGTCCAAGCGCACCATGGCCGGCGCGCTCGGCGCGTTCCAGGGTGAGCGCAGCACCGACATCGTGCTCTTGTGCGCGGGCGCGCTGCTCATCATGACCCCCACTGTGTTGGTGTTCCTCATCCTGCAGCGCTACTTCGTCCGCGCTCTCCTAGCCGGTTCACTCAAAGGATGAGCCCATCCCCACCACTTTCGCCGCCGGCGCAGCTGCGCGGTGACGTACGCGGCCAAGTCCGAGATCGAGGCAGCCCCCGAGACAGCTGCCCCGATCCTCGACCCGCCGGAACAGTCCGAGATGGACCGGCCCGGCGATCCCTCCTAAGCGCCCAACTGCGGGTCGCTCATGGAGGGATGTCCGGTTTCCAGGTGGCCGGCGAACCCGCGTGCCCAGGTGGTGCCCGGGACGGTGAGGGTCAGGTCGTACCAGCCCCCGGTAAGGCGGGTGTCCAGGTGGCGGGAGCGGATCGGGCCGGCGTACGCGCTGGTGACCTCGGCCTTACGGGGCGCGGTCACGGTGAGTCGCTGCGAGCGGCCATCCCGCCGCAGGTGCGCGGGTGCGGGGTCGGCGCCCGCGGTGCCGGCGTAGGAGCGGAAGAACCCGTTGGGGCCGTGCAGGTGGATCTCGTAGTCGCCGCTGACCGGCCAGCGCACCGAGAGGGTGTCGCCGGCGCCGACGGTGTAGCTGTGCGGTGCACCTTCGGGGGCAAGCAGCCGGGCCTGGAAGTGGGCGCCGACGCTGCCGGTGTTGTGGATCTCGACGGCGATCTCGCCCACGGCGGCGGTCTCGACGACGTCGAGCCGGTAGGGCGTCGGGCGAGCCGGTCGGGTGCCGCGCTCCTGCGTCGGCATCGTCCCGTTCGCCGGCGCCTCCGGCGCGTAGTCCGGGTGGCGCTCGCGGTCGGTGGGCTCCCACCCGCTGGTGTCGGGGAGCGCAGGCGGCTCGGCGGTGCGGGAGAAGTCGAACGCCGAGGTCAGGTCACCACACACGGCGCGACGCCAAGGCGTGATGTTGGGCTCGGCGACACCGAAGCGCTCCTCCATGAACCGCAGGATCGAGGTGTGGTCGAAGGTCTCCGAGGAGACCCAGCCGCCGACGCTCCACGGGGAGACCACGAACATCGGCACCCGCGGCCCGAGGCCGTAGTGGCCGTCGCCGTGGGAGCCTGTGTAGAGCTCGTTCTCGGTCGAGACGGTCGACTCCCCCGGCACCAGCGGGCTGTTGATGTGCGGCGGCACCAGG
>JALZDD010000536.1 GCA_030862715.1 Actinomycetota bacterium
TGGGCAGGTCCCAGAGCCGGGCGGCATCGACCTCGAAGTGCTCGCCCCGGTAGTCGACGAGCTCGCCGTCGAAGAGTGCGGAGATGATCTCCATCGCCTCGGCGAGCATCTCGTGCCTGGTCTGCACGGCTGGCCAGCCGGCGCCCACGACGTGCTCGTTGAGGTTCTCGCCGCTGCCGAGGCCGAGCATGAACCGGCCCTCGGAGAGCTCCTGCACGGTGGCGGCCTTCTGGGCGACCACGGCGGGGTGGTAGCGCATAGTCGGGCAGGTCACGTAGGTCATCAACGGGATCCGCTGCGTGGCCTGCGCGACGGCGCCCAGCACGCTCCAGGCGTACGGCGCGTGCCCCTGCTCGACGAGCCATGGCGAGTAGTGGTCACTCATCACCAGGAAGTCGAAGCCCGCCTCCTCGGCCGCGACTGCGTGGCGCACGAGGTCACGCGGGCCCGCCTGTTCGGTCATCAGGGTGTATCCGAATGCAACCATGCCGAACGCGGTACCCGGCACGGCAACGAGCAATTCCCAGCAAACCTTCCTTGTGCCCGGACCTATTCGCCGGCGGCGAGATACTCGCGAAGGCTCAGGGGCTCGCGGCCGGTGAGGGTCGCTACGGCGCTGCTGACTCCGTCGAGCTCGCCTGCGGCGATGGCGGTGTAGGTGGAGACCCAGGCGTCGTACTGCCAGTCGGGCGCCTCCCAGCGGCGACGCGACGCGTAGGCCTCCTCGATCGTCTCGTCGCGATAGCGCACCTCACGCCCACGGTGCTCGGTGAGGATGTCCGCGACCTCGCTCATCGTGAGCGCCTCGGGGCCGGTGAGGTCGTACGTGAGCCCTCGGTGATCCCGCGGCGCCGTGAGAGTCGCGACGGCGGAGCGCGCCACGTCGGCGCGTGCGACCGCAGCGACGCGGCCGTTGCCGGCCGGACCGCGGATGACGCCGTCCTCACCGACCAACGAGGGCAGGAAGTCGAGGTAGAAGTTGTCGCGCAGCAGGGTGTAGCCCATCCCGCTCGCCTTGATCCGTTCCTCGGTCGCGAAGTGGTCGCGCGCGAGCGTGAAGACGGCATCCGGCGCGGCACCGAAGAAGGAGGTGTAGACGATGTGCTCGACCCCGGCCGCCGCGGCGGCGTCGACGAAGGTGAGGTGCTGCTCCAGGCGGTCCGCCGACTCGGCCGCCGAGACCATGAGCACGGTCTGAACGCCGTCGAGAGCCCTCACCGCGGCCTCTCTGTCGCCGTAGGTGACCGCGAACGCGTCGGCGCCGGGGATCTCGGGAGCCCTGGCGGTGTCACGTACGAGAAGACGGAGAGCGGCGCCGGAGCCGCCCAGCGCACGGGCGACCGCACCACCGACGAAGCCGGTGGCTCCGGTGACGGCGATGGTGGTTGTCATTCCACGTCGTCCCTGAGCGCGGCGAGGGCCTCGTCGGCGTGGATCTCGGCCTTGAGCATGCCCTCGACGACGGCCTTGATCCGGCCGTCGGTGCCGATGGCGAAGGTCGTACGCTGCAGCGGCCCGAGCTTGCCGAGCAGGCTGGGCTTCACGCCGTAGAGCTCGGCCACCGACCCCGCGGGATCGGAGAGGACGGGGTAGTCGAGATCGTGGTTGGCGGCGAAGCCGGCCTGCTTCTCCACGCTGTCCTTGCTGATCCCGAGCCGGTGGGCGCCGAGCGCCTCGAACTCTGCGGCGAGGTCGCGGAAGTGGCAGGCCTCCTTGGTGCACACCGGCGTCTCGGCGGCCGGGTAGAAGAAGAGCACCACGGGACCCTTCTCGATCAGCGACGAGAGGGTGACGGACGTACCGTCCTGGGCGGGGAGCGTGAAGTCGGGCGCGACGGCACCGGTCTCGAGCGGCATGGCGCCAACCTACTCGGCACCTCCACGAGCCGAGGTCAAGGCCGCCGGCGAAAGGACGTGCCGCTACCTGTGGTGAGGATGAAGGGAAATCCCGGACGCCGAGGGCTCAGCCGCGGCACTATGTCGGGCATGCCCGCCAGCCCGACCCTCCCGCTCGGCGTGCGGATCGGCTATGGCTCCGGCTCCGTGGCGACCGGCACGTTCGGCACGATCCCGGGCTTGATGCTGCTCCCCTACCTGACCGACAGCCTCGGCATCGCCGCGCTGGCGGCGGGGTTCATCGTGTTCGCGCCGAAGGCGTGGGACGTCGTGCTGAACCCGATCGCGGGCCGGATCAGCGACCGGACAGTTGATCCGCGAGGGCCGCGGCGGCCGTGGCTGCGCCGGGCCGGGATAGCGCTGGCGGTGACGTTCGCGCTGCTGTTCGCGGCGCCGTCGATGGCGATCGGGCTCGAGGCGCTGTGGGTGCTGATCCTGTTCCTGGCCTGCGCGACGGCGTACGCGTTCTTCCAGGTGCCCTACGTCGCCATGCCCGCCGAGCTGACCGAGTCCTACGACGAGCGCACCCGGCTGATGACCTGGCGGGTCGCGATCCTGGCGCTCACCATCCTGCTCGCCGGCGCGACCGCGCCGATGATCCGCGACGCGATCGGCGGCCGCGACGGCTACCGCGTGATGGGCGTGGTGATGGCGGTGCTCATCCTGGTCGGGGTCTTCAGCGCGTACGTCGGCACCCGCCGGGCGCCGGTCCACACCGTCCAGCCGGGGCCGGGCAGCCTGCGCGACCAGCTGCGGATCGTCGCGGCCGCGCCCGACTTCCGCCGGCTGCTCATCACGTTCGTGATCCAGGCCGTCGCGTTCGGGGCGATGCTGGCCGGCGTCGACTACCTGGCCGGCGACGTGATCGGCCGCGACGGCGCGGCGACCGTCCTGTTCGTCTGCTTCGTCGGCCCCGCGCTGCTGCTCACCCCCGCGTGGGCCGCGCTCGGCACCAGGATCGGCAAGAAGAACGGGTACGTCGCCGCGTCGGTCGTCCTCGCCGTCGGCGCGCTCCTGGCCGCGACCGCACAGACCGCACCGGTGGCCCTGGTCTATGCCGCGGTGGTGCTCGTCGGGACCGGGTACGCCGGGTGCCAGGTCTTCCCGATGGCGATGCTTCCCGACGCGGCTGCCGTCGACGCCCGACGCAGCGGGTCGAGCCGAATCGGCGTCTACACCGGCGTCTGGACCGCCGGCGAGACCCTCGGGCTGGCGCTCGGACCCGGCGTCTACGCCGCGGTGCTCGCCCTCGGCGGCTACCGCTCCTCGACCGGGACCGACATCGCCCAGCCGGACTCGGCACTGACCGCGATCACGCTCGGCTTCTCCGTGCTGCCGGCTTGCCTGGCCGTCCTCAGCCTGTTCTGGCTGCGGCGCTACTCGCTCACCGCCGACGACGTTGATGGGACCGTGACCGTATGACCGACGCCTTGACCCAGCTCCGCTCGATGCAGGCCGCCGACCTGCCGGTGCACGGTGGCCGCACGCTCGCCTACGTCTACGACTCCGGCCTGCCCGACATCGACCGGATCGGCCGCGATGCGATGGCGGCCTACGCCGGTTCGAACGGCCTGGACCCGACGGCGTTCCCGAGCCTGCTCCGGATGGAGACCGAGGTGGTCGGTATGGCCGCCGACCTCCTCGACGCACCCGAGTCCGTGGTCGGCACGGTCACCTCCGGTGGCACCGAGTCGGTGCTGCTCGCGGTGCAGGCCGCGCGCGACGCGCACCCCGCGATCGAGCGGCCGCGGATGGTGCTCCCCTCGACCGCGCACGCCGCGTTCCACAAGGCCGCGCACTACTTCAGCGTCGAGCCGGTGCTGGTGCCGGTTGGGCCCGACTTCCGGGCGGATCCGGCCGCAATGGCTGCGGCGATGGACGAGCGCACCGTGCTGGTCGTCGCCTCGGCGCCGTCCTACGCGCACGGCGTCGTCGATCCGGTCACCGAGATCGCAGCGGCCGCGGCCGAGCGCGGGATCCGCTGCCACGTCGACGCGTGCATCGGTGGCTGGGTGCTGCCCTATGCGATGCGGCTGGGGCGGGACGTACCGGCCTGGACTTTCGCGGTCGAGGGCGTCACCTCGATCTCCGTCGACCTGCACAAGTACGCCTACGCCCCCAAGGGCACCTCGGTGCTGCTGCACCGCACCCCGGAGCTGCGACGGCCGCAGTTCTTCGCCTCGGCCGCCTGGCCGGGCTACACCATGCTCAACTCCACGATGCAGTCGACGAAGTCGGGCGGACCGCTGGCCGGCGCCTGGGCGGTGCTGCGCTCGTTGGGCGATGAGGGCTACGAGCGGCTCGCCCGCGACGTCTTCGAGGCGGTGGACCGGATCCGCGCCGGCGTCGAGGAGATGCCCGAGCTCGCCGTGGTCAGCACTCCCGACTCGACGCTGCTCGCGCTCACCACCGACGGCAGCTGTGACCCGTTCACGGTCTGCGACGAGATGGCGGTGCGCGGCTGGTACGTCCAGCCGCAGATGTCCTTCGCCGGCTCCCCCGCCACCATCCACCTGTCGGTGAGCGCGGCGACGCTCCCCCACGTTCCGGAGCTTCTCGCTGCTCTCGCGGAGGCGGTCGCAGCCGCGGTGGCCACCGGCCCGGTCACCGTCGACCCGGCCGTCGCGGCGTTCATCGGCGACCTCGACCCGTTCTCCCTGTCGGAGGAGGACTTCGACGGCCTGCTGCTCGCCGCCGGGCTCGTCGGCGCCGCCGGCACAGAGGGCGACCCTTCGACAAGCTCAGGACACCGCCTCGCGCTACCGCAGCGGATGGCCGAGGTCAACGCGATGCTCGACCTGGCCTCCGCCGCGATGCGCGAGGCGCTGCTCCTGGCCTTTCTCGACCGGCTGACCCGACCTACTCGTCGTCGCTGACCCGGCGCTTCCTCCGGGCCAGCATCAGGATCAGGGTGAGCACGATCGCGGCGACGATGCCGCTCCGAATCTGTACGTCTCGGGACCTGGCGGCCACCTGCGTACGCTGCTTCACCTCGTGAGCCTTCTCCTTCCCGCGCGTCTTCACATCCAGCCGCGCGGCGAGCTCGTCGAGGGTGTCGGCCATCTCGTGTCGGGTGGTGTCCAGATCGGCCTCGACCGCGGCGATGCTGTCGTCGCCGGCCTCGACGGGCCGGGTGACGTGGTGATGCGTCATGGCGTACTCCTCGGGGTGCGGTCCTCGGCGTGGCGGTGCTTGACGGCGTCCACGTCCCGCCTGAGGTTCTCGGTGGCGCGTTCGGGCTTCATCGGGGTCCCCTCGGAGACCTGCTTCTTCCCGAACAGGGCGATGCAGCCGGCGATGGCCAGGAGCACGACTCCGACCAGCAGCGCGGCCAGCCAGGCGTCCATGACCAGCGCCAGGGCGAGGATCGCCGTGGCGATCAGGGCGCCGACGCCGTACAGAGCCACCAGGCCGGCGGCGCCGAACGCTCCGGCCCCCTTGCCGGTGTGCTTGGCCTTCTCGGTCAGCTCGAGCCGGGCGAGCTCGAGCTCGCCTCGCACGAGGCTGGACATCTCCGTCGAGAGCCGGGAGACCAGCTCACCCATCGACGCGTCGGTCTGATGATCGGAATGGTGAAGCGTCACGACTCCCACCCCCGCGGCATGTCGGTCACCGGGTCCCCGGCCGTGCCCGGGCGCGTGGCGCTCGGCGCCGCGTGAGGGGTCGGCGTCGGGGTCGACGTCTCGGAGGGCGTGGTGCCGCCGGGCATCTTGTGCTGAACGTTGTCGCGGGCCGCCCCCGCCTTCTCCTTGGCCACGAACCCGGCACGGTGCGCCTTCTCCTGCACCCGCGGGTCGTGCCACAGCTCCTGGGCCTTGGCGGTCATGGCGTCGTACCGCTCACGTCCAGCGCGAGCGCCGAGGACGTAGCCGACACCGAAGGCAGCCAGCATTCCTGGTTTCTTGAACATGGTGTTCCTCCTCATCGCTGTACAACTGGCCGGTACCCAGGTGGCGAGGAGATACACGGGCGACCCCTAGCCAGGCGGGTCGGCGGTCAGCAGGACGAGCGCGAGATCGGCCAACTGGGCCTCGAGCGCCTCGCGGCTCGAGCCCGGCTGATGCAGCGCCCAGTCGTAGACGATCGCGGTCACCGCGCCCACGAGAGCCAGCGCGGCGAAGCGCCAGTCACGATCGCGGATCTCGCCCCGGCCCACAGAGGCGGAGCACTCGGTGCCCACGATCTCGACCAGGGTCTCGCGATAGTCCAGCCGGAGCTTCTCGATGCGCGGGCTCGCGCCCATGATCTCCACGAACGCGATCCGAGCGACGCGGGGATCCTTGAGCATCGGGTGGAGATAGGCCAGCACCGCTGCCGGCACCCGATCGAAGATCGGCTTCCCGGCGGTCGCCTCCAAGGAGATCGCCACTCGCGCGTAGGAGTCGGCGGTGATCCGGTCGTAGAGGTCGACGAAGAGATCCTCCTTGCCGGGATAGATCTCGTAGAAGTGCCGCGTCGACACCTTCGAGGCGGCACACACACCCGGGATCGTGGTCGCCGCGTATCCCTTCGTGCCGATGATCTCCTTCGCGGTCTCCAGCAGCCGCCGGCGCCGCTCGGCGTCACGCTCCTCGGGGGTCAGCCCGCCGTACGAACGGCCCTCGTGCGCCATCAGCCGGGCGACCCGACCGAGCAGACGAAGGGGGCGGCGCCGGCCGGGTCGAGCGCGTTCTTGACCATGTGCCACACGTTGGTGTCGTAGGCCTCGCCGATGTGGCCGACCGGGTCGTGCGGGCAGATGTCCTGAACGTAGGTGTTGGTGACGCCCGGCTCGCGCACGAACGCGGTCTCGGTGGGCGTGACGAGCTCGTCGTACCTCGACTGGATGATCGTGTACGTCACACCGGGCTGCGCGATCGGGCCGTTCGCCAGGGTGCGTACGGCGCTGCCGTCGGTGACAAGCTGGGTGCAGGCGATGCAGCCGAACGTGGTCAGCACCTGTCCGGCCAGCTCCTCGGCGCCCAGGGCCATGCCGAGCCGGTAGAGGCCGGCGAAC
>JALZDD010000560.1 GCA_030862715.1 Actinomycetota bacterium
CACGGTGAACCCGTGCACGGCCTTGAGGTCGGGCTGGTCGAAGCAGGCCCACAGCCGGCGGGCGTCGTCGGGCTCGAAGGAGGTCCACACGTAGACGTTGCCGTCGGAGGGGTCGACGGTGCGCAGCACGCCCTCGGAGGAGGCGGTGTCGGACTGGGAGGCGGTCACGACCAGGGTGTTGGTCTCGGCGAGGTCCTCGAGCGGGATCCGGCCGGCGCTGATCGTGGCGAGGTCGAGCTCGATGCCGTTGAGGGTGGCGGCGCTGACCTCGGCCACGCAGTCGACGAACGTGCTCGAGCCGGGGGTGGCGGAGAAGGTGATCGTGGAGACGCTGGAGAGCGTCTCGCCCTCCAGCAGGCCGGTCATGTCGAGCGCGACGTCGTAGCGCTCGACCGTGACCGTGGCGGCCCGCGTGGCCGCCTCCTCCTGGGTGAGTGAGGCAGGGGCGGCGGGGGAGGTCTCTGACATGAGCCGAGGGTAGCCTCGGGCCATGACATCGGACGCACGAATTTCCGACTCGCCCGTGCCGCTGGATCAGGGGCCGCTCACCGAGTGGGATGTCCCGGAGAGCTGGCCGGTCGCCTCGAGCGAGGACCTCCACCGTGACGGCTGGGTGGTCGCCCTGCGTGCCGACCGGATCAACCGCCCTGGTCACGAGGACGAGGAGCCGTTCCGCCGTCTGGTGGTCGAGCACCCCGGTGCCGCTGTCGTCCTGGCGCTGGACGAGGAGGAGCGGGCCCTGGTCATCACCCAGTACCGCCACCCCGCCAAACGGCGCTTCGTCGAGCTGCCGGCCGGCCTGATCGACTATCCCGGCGAGGACCCGCTCGATGTCGCCGTGCGCGAGCTGCGTGAGGAGGTGGCCCACGAGGCGGCCGAGTGGACGCCGCTGCTCTCGACCTACGCCTCGCCCGGGCTCACCGAGGAGATCCACCACTTCTTCCTCGCCCGCGGCCTGACCGCGACGGATCGTGACGGCTTCGAGCTCGAGCACGAGGAGGCCGAGATGAGCATCCACTGGGTGCCCTTCGAGGAGCTCTTGGAAGCCGTGCTGAGCGGCCGGGCGACCGACTCGCCGGTCGTGCAGGCGGTGCTTGCGTACGCCGCTCTCAAGTCTCGTGGCAGAGTCTGATCAGGGGGTCTGGTCAGGACCGAGCGACGTGATTTTGGTGACTTGCGCCACACCGGGTTAGACATGCCGCGTCAGGCGGCGCACATCCGGCTGACTCGTAGACCCACGGACCACCACATTCAGGGGCCATCACATGAAGGGCAGGGCAATGAGAATCGGCGTACCCAAGGAAGTCAAGAACCACGAGTACCGGGTGGCGATCACCCCCTCGGGCGTTCACGAGCTGGTGGCCAACGGCCACGAGGTCTTCGTCGAGGCCGGTGCCGGCGTCGGCTCCTCGATCCCGGACAGCGAGTACGCCGCGGTCGGCGCCAAGATCCTCGGCGATGCCGACGAGACCTGGGGCAACGCCGACATGGTGCTCAAGGTCAAGGAGCCGGTCGCGGAGGAGTACCACCGCCTGCGCGAGGGTCTGACCCTGTTCACCTACCTCCACCTGGCCGCCGACAAGCCGCTGACCGAGGAGCTGCTGGCCAAGAAGGTCACCGCGATCGCGTACGAGACCGTCGAGCTGCCCAACCGGGCGCTGCCGCTGCTCTACCCGATGTCGGAGGTCGCCGGCTGCCTGGCGCCCCAGGTCGGCGCCTACAACCTGCTCAAGGCCCAGGGCGGCCGCGGCACCCTGATGGGTGGCGTCGGCGGTGTCGCCAACGCCAAGGTAGTCATCATCGGTGCCGGCGTCTCCGGGCAGAACGCCGCCAACATCGCTCTGGGGATGGGCGCGGACGTCACGCTGCTCGACACCGACCTGGAGAAGCTGCGGATGTCGTTCTGGCGCTACTCCAACCAGGTCCACGGGCTCGCGTCGAACAAGCTCGCGCTCGAGGAGCAGGTGCTCCAGGCCGATCTGGTCATCGGCGCCGTGCTGATCCCGGGCGCGGCCGCGCCGAAGCTGGTCACCAACGACCTGGTCTCGCGGATGAAGCCGGGTTCGGTGCTCGTCGACATCGCCATCGACCAGGGTGGCTGCTTCGAGGACTCCCACGCCACCACCCACGCGGACCCGACCTACCAGGTCCACAACTCGACCTTCTATTGTGTGGCGAACATGCCCGGCGCGGTGCCCAACACCTCCACCTACGCGCTCACGAACGCGACGATGCCGTACGCCGTGGCCCTGGCCAACAAGGGCTGGACCCAGGCCCTGCGTGACGACGCCGCGCTCGCCAAGGGCCTCAACACCCACGCCGGCCAGCTCACCTACGGCCCCGTCGGCGAGGCGGTCGGGATCGACTCCGTCGCGCTCGCGGACGTGCTCGGCTGATCTCCTCAGGAGTCACAGGAGTCACGCCGTACAGGCAGTTCCGGCACTTCTCTGGCAATGCAATGCCCGAGAAGTGCCGGCCATGAAAATTAGTAGGGCCCGGTTAACCGGGTATTCCTACCTGATCGGATCCACCACCCCTGGTTGGATGGACCCGTGACTGCCGCATCGATTGCCTCGGGCTCCGCTTCAGGGGTGGAGCACGCGATGCGTACCTATCTCGACCACCTCACGGTCGAGCGAGGACTCGCGGCCAACACGCTGTCCTCCTACCGGCGCGACCTGAGGAGGTACGCCGAGTTCCTCGCCCAGCAGCGCGTCGATGACCTCGCCGGGGTCTCGGAGGCGACGGTGTCGGGATTCCTGGCCCACCTGCGCGAAGGCAGCGAGGAGCACCCGGCGCTCAGCGCGACCTCCGCGGCGCGGACGGTCGTGGCGGTGCGCGGGTTTCACAAGTTCGCGGTGGCCGACGGACTGGTCGAGGCAAACCCGGCCGGCCACGTGAAGCCGCCGCGCGCGGAGAAGCGGCTCCCGAAGGCGCTCCCACTGGCCGACGTGGAGGCGATCCTGGAAGCGGCCGGTGCTCCCGGGACGCCGCTCGCGCTGCGCGACCGGGCCCTCCTCGAGGTGCTCTACGGCACCGGAGCCCGCATCTCCGAGGCGGTCGGGCTCGACGTCGACGACCTCGACCGGGTCGACCACGTCGTACTCCTGCGAGGCAAGGGCGGCAAGGAGCGGATCGTCCCGGTCGGCTCCTACGCCATCGAGGCGGTCGAGGCCTACCTGACCCGGGCGCGCCCCGACCTCGCCGCCGCCCGCTCCGGCGGCGCCCTCTTCCTCAACGCCCGCGGCGGCCGCCTCTCTCGCCAGTCGGCCTGGACCGTTCTGACCCGCGCCGCCAAACGGGCCGGTATCGAGAAGGACGTCTCGCCCCACACCCTGCGCCACTCCTTCGCCACCCACCTGCTGGACGGCGGCGCCGACGTACGTGTCGTCCAGGAGCTGCTGGGCCATGCGTCGGTGACCACGACGCAGATCTACACTCTTGTCACCGTGGACAATCTCCGAGAGGTCTTTGCGACCGCACACCCGAGGGCCCTGTGACCGTTTCGACCAAACCCGGCGACTGGATCCCCAAGGTCGGAGCGAG